>CAZBGF010000276.1:0-3458 GCA_964491255.1 uncultured Verrucomicrobiota bacterium | reverse complement strand
GGATTCCGGCTTTCGCCGGAATGACGGAGTGCTAAGTGTCGTTGTAGGGTTAATAAAAGGCAAATTGCGCTAACTGCGGGGTTTAGGGGTTAAGTGGCTAAAACGTTGCGCCAACACTAGGGGGCCTAGCCCATGACATACACGCTGCGTTTCCCGTTCCGGCTTCCGTCCGGTCAACAGATTAGTGACCTTATCACTCCAGGCCAGCGCCTGGTGAACGGACTCAACTGGGCACTGTATCAAAAGGAACCGTTTTACGTACTTGAGGTCACCGGTCTTGCATCGGAGGCGGCGTGCCACGAATACTTACCTCAACTTTGGTCCGGCTTCAGCTGGTTTTTGTTGCAACGCGGTGTTGCCGCCGACGCTTCCCTGAAATTCGACAAAGTAGTTTACGCAAAAGACCCGGAGGAAGCTGCAAGGAATCTCGAAAAGGGCTTCAGACTTCGCAACAAAGGGCCGGTCCACGGATTAGTCAACGATAATATGCCAGCAGCATATCCGTCAGACAAGAATATCCGATTCGTGGGCCTTGGTAATGCGACGGTTGTTATTGGCACACCCGCCAAACACGTATTCGACTTCTTGGCCGAAGGAATGAGTGTTCGCGGATCGCAGCCAACGGTCACGGATGCAAAGCTGCAAACCGGCCTCGATCTTCTCGCGGCATACTGGACTGAACATTCAGATAACGCTAGGCTACTCACGCTCGTGCTCGCACTGGAATCGCTCATGAGCGATCCACCAAGACATCAGGTTGTTCTATATTTTCTCGATAAATGGAAAGTCGAGGTTCAAGCACGAAAGGATGATTTCACGGAACACTCGGAGGAGCGACACGCCTTGGAGTCTCTCGAACGTGAATTGCTTTTCAAGAAGACCGATTCTCTGCGGCGGCAAGTTCGCACGCTTGTTCGACAGTCGCTTGAATACATGGGAAACAAGGACGCTGTGGAAGTTGCCAAGAATGCTGTTTGGGTTTATGATCAGCGTTCAACCCTTGTACACGATGGTGCGCTGCCACAGCAAGTCCTGAGTGAGGCAATCACGAACGCGAGAACAATTGTACAGCTGGTTCTAGAGGCAAGGTTCAAAGGGTTCATATCCGCCACTTAACAAGGTCGTTGCAGCCGATGTGCTACCCTTATGATTGTTCGACCGTTCAAGCCGTCTCGGCGAAGCCCGCACACGGCTGAACTCAGCGTTATACCAAATCAGATCAGCGCCAGAGGATAATCCCATGAAGAGATTCAGCAACATACTTGTGATTTCGTCGGTTCTCCTACTATCATCTACTGTTTCTGCTGATTCCTACAAGGAGTGGCAACCGTACAAAGACTACCTAAGACTACCAGACAAGTACAAATCGCCTGCAATGGAGAAAATGTACAGAGATTCTTATGAAGCAGAGAAGAGAGTGAAGAATCTTCCGTGCAAGAAGGGCGGCACTATAGACATGTATCTTAACAAGAATGCTGCTATTCCCGCTATCGAGGATCTGGGGTGGAATGTGTTCCCTTCATCTGATGGTGCCTTTGATGTAGAAAGGCTAATGATACTGAATAACAAGCTGAAGCTGAAATATAGATGGCACGTTGATAAGTATGGCAAAGTCAAGGCATCCAACGGCAAGGCAATTGACATCACGCAATAGCTTCTTTCTCAGTATGGAACATGAGCAAGGGTATAACTAATCACTGGTGCGGACGCAAGAGGCAGCGCCGCATTAGCCTTTTTATGAGAACGATATGTCTTTCACAGCAATCAGAGTTTACAGTCAAAATGCCGGTTTTCTAAAAGAAGAAATCAGCTCTTTTGACATTAAAAGCCATGAAGATGCCAGAGAAAAAGGACCATTCTTGAATAATAACTCTGAACCAATGTACTGGAAAGATTGGGGTAAAAGGAAAGATGGAACAGTAATAAAACGGCATTTTTGTCGATATAAAGACAAAAAGACAGTTATTACAAATCTTACGAAAAGAATTATCGAAGAAAAAGACTCCATAGTTCAAAATAAACAAACAACACCACATAGAAAATTTCAAGAAATTCTTCTAAAGATTGTAAATGAGTACATAGAGAAGAATATTAAGCTTGAATGGGCCTTTAAAAATGTTGATATTTCTGATTTTCCATTATGCGGCAACCTGCTCCAAGAGGCAGAAATTGCAGTAAAAGAATACAGAATCTATCCTCCTTTCGTTAATTATTACGATTTAGATATCGCCATCTTAGGCAAAACTAAACTTAATCAAGAAGTAATTTTAGCAGGAATCGAGATTGAATATTCACACAAGGCTGAGTTGCTCAAAACACTTCTATGCAAATCACTCGGTTTCCCATTATTCTCAATAAATATTGCTGACTTGAAAAAAGAAGATGTCAATGAAAGGTTATGCATAGAAAGATTGACTGAAACAAAATTTTCATCTGAAGATCAAAAAAGAAGAAACTATATTTATATACATAGCTTACTTCATCCAATATATTTATCTTGTTATCAAAATTGGGCTAACATTAAAGACTCTCATCAGTTCATAATATTTCCAAGAAAAAATGAGGAAAATGCTCTTCGCCAATCAATTAACGAGTTAATAAAAACCTATGATTTACAAAAAATGGTTAGCTGTGCACCTGTTAGGCTAAATCCAAATGTACAGAGTTCTATCACAATGTTCGAAAATGAATCATCGCTTTTTGCTGATTATATTCACAATTATGATGAAACATGTTTTTTAAGGTTACAAGCCAAAAGACCTATCCCATTATCTGGGAATCTATATAAATTTTACATTTCATTCACGCAGCTCGTCGCTTTGAAGTTTAACTGTTTAGTGGGTTATAAATATCAAACAGGTAGCAGCAACTGGCATCACGATGAACCGTATTGGTTTATTAGCAAGTTAGTCAAAAACCCAAACGGGCAAGGATTTCATTCAGCAAAAAAGAAAATGTGTGCCAAGCGACTCTCTGTTCCCATAAGAGAAATAATGAAATTCCTGCTACAAAACAATGATATAGGCTAACAAGACTTTTGCAGCGGAGCGTAAAAAGCCGCGCCCGCTGAAAAGCGGCGTTGGGCGTCACTATCGTTGACAAGTTATAGTGATAATATTGGAGGGAATAAAGTGAGCTCAGATCAAAAACTAGCCGATTATGATAATCCATTGGTTCAAGAAATTGCCGAAAGGTTGACCAGTGATACAATCACTGTTCGCGAAAAGTTAAACAGGCTGTTTCATTACGTGCGAGATGATATCAAGTTTGGCTTTACCCAAGACGGTGATCTGGTGAAGGCCTCCACCACAATAAGACTTGGAGAGGGGCAGTGTAATACCAAAGGGACCTTATTTTTAGCCCTTTGTAAAGCTGTTGAAATACCTGCCCGCATCCACTTTTCATTGATAAAGAAGGAGATACAAAGGGGACTTTTCACCGGTCTTGGCTACAAGCTG
>CAZBGF010000275.1:0-3461 GCA_964491255.1 uncultured Verrucomicrobiota bacterium | reverse complement strand
TATCGGCGATCCGCTTCTATCTAAAAGTACACACTTTTCTTGACAGTGCCTTTTTATGTAATTATGTAATAAAAATCTTGCTTTTTATGCTTTTTTTGTTATAATGTTATTTAATTAAGAAATTGATATTCTGTTTATGTAGAGGTGAACTATGCCAGATCCTGATAATAAACCAACCGAGCTCGTAAATAATGATATTGTTTTTGAATGCGAATATTGCAGTAAAAGCCTTGCCATTGATTATCATGGCGCAGGTTTGACAATTCAATGTCCCGATTGCGGTAAAGATATTCAGGTTCCCATTCCTGATGGCGTAGACATTTCGGATATTGATTATGATCTGGATAAATTGCAGGCCAAGGAGATAGAAGAGCCGAAAGAACTTGTAACGGATGAGGAATCAAGAAAATCCGCGGAACAGATCAACAATATGGTAACAGAACTCGACGAGTTTCGTTTCCGCACCCGCTATTTGGAAAAGGAGCTGTTGCAATTTACTAAAGGGGTTAAAAATATAAATCATCAGATGGATGCAATACGGAAAGCGCTGGATCAAATCACGAATATTGCTGACTCCTTGACCGAGAAGAGTTCTAATGACACACAGGAACTCGGATAGCCCGCTTATTTTCCTGCATAAGTATATTCATTGACTGTAACGACTCAGGGACAAAGGCACATAGGGACAAAGCAGAAAAACTCCGCCCGTGAAAAACCATATTATCATTCTTTTGTCCTTTTTCCTGAACGGTGAACCATGAACCTTGAACGCTTACACAGACAATCCCTTATGTCATACATTTTGCTTGAATTAAGCTGATATGACGAATAAAATGTGAGACAAAATAACACATCGGAATTCATTTATATCAATGAAACCAAGATTCTTAGATAAGTTAATTGAACGGCTTGATAAATTAGACCCGGAAAATTTGCAAACACAGTTTCTCCGTCTGACCAGGGAAAAAGGGTTGTTGGAAGCAATATTCAATGCGCTTCACGAAGGTATTATCGTTCTGGATGAAAAGGGTCGTATTACCTATGCCAACAATTCGGCAGCAGACATGCTTGGTTTTTCCATAGAATCGGTTATACAGCAGCCGATCACTCGTTATTTAAAAGACATAAAATGGAATCAAATATTGAATTTGGATGAGCGTGAGTGGTCGAAACTTATCAGCCGAGAGATTGAAATCACGTATCCAGAGCACCGGTTCCTGAATTTTTACGTCATGCCGGTCTCTTTGCAGGACAATGACAAAAAGGGAGCGGTTGTAATTTTCCGTGATATCACAGGAGATCGTGAAAAGGAAATGAGCATATTAAAATCAGAACGGATGAATGCGTTGACATTGCTGGCTGCCGGTGTAGCTCATGAAATTGGGAATCCGTTGAATTCTCTGCATATTCATCTTCAACTTATGGCACGTGAACTCCGGCAACTGAACAAGAAAGACCGGAAAAATTTTCAGGATTTGGTTAAGGTGTCTCGAAACGAAGTTGAACGTCTCAATCTCATCATCACCCAGTTTCTCCGCGCCATTCGTCCTACATCGCCAAAGCTACAATCATCTCAAATTGAAAATGTACTGAAAGAGACGCTGGATTTCATGAAACAAGACATTCGGAATCGGGATATTCTGGTTGACTTAAAATGTACTGAACCAGTTCCAAAAATCTCGATTGACCGGAATCAGATCAAACAGGCTGTCTTCAACATCATCAAAAACGCGCTTCAGTCGATGTCAAAAGGTGGATTGCTTACAATATCGGTTTTCAATAATGACCGTTATGTGGGAGTTTTGTTCAAAGACACCGGCGCTGGTATTCCGACAGAGGAACTTGGGCAAATATTTGAGCCGTACCAGACGACTAAATCAAACGGGACAGGGCTTGGTTTGATGATTGTTCAGCGTATCGTTCAGGATCATGGCGGCGAAATTGAGATTCACAGCCAGCCGAATGTCGGCACCAACTTTACAATTTTTCTGCCTCTGGACCAGAGGCGCATTCGGCTTCTCAAGGCACATCGCAAGATGGATTTATCTAAAATCCGCCGGGAAAAGAAAGAGAACAAATGAAATCGAAACCAACGATATTAATTGTTGAAGACGAGAAGAATACGCGTGAGGGTCTGAATCGGGCGCTTCGGCAGAACTACCGCACAATAATGGTCGAAAGTGGGGAACACGCTCTTCAAACGCTTAAACAGACTACAGTCGATATTTTACTGAGCGATCTGCGTATGTCCGGGATGGATGGTTTGACCCTGATTAAAAGAGCGCTGGCGCTTGATTCTAAACCGATATGCATTTTATTGACTGCCTATGGAAGTATTGAAACAGCGGTTAAAGCTATGAAGATCGGCGCTTATGATTTTCTAACCAAACCGGTCAACCTTGATCAACTGGATATTGTGCTTCAACGCGCTCTGCGTTCTAATCAACTGGAGACAGAAAACCGCGATTTGCGGACCCAACTGGATATTAAATTTGGTCTTGAAAACATAATTGGCAAATCGGCGGTTATGAACAAGCTCTTCGATATGATTAAACAAGTAGCGCCTTCTCGCGCAACGGTCCTCATTCAGGGTGAAAGCGGTACTGGCAAGGAACTGGTAGCTCATGCCATCCACAACCTGAGCGCAAGGGCTCAGGGACCGTTTATCGCGATACACTGCGCGGCTTTATCTCAGCAGCTTCTCGAAAGCGAACTGTTCGGACATGAAAAGGGATCGTTCACCGGTGCGGTTGGACGGCGCCTGGGCCGTTTTGAATTAGCGAACAACGGCACGTTTTTTCTTGATGAAATCTCGGAAATCACACCTGCTGTTCAAGTCAAACTCCTGCGCGTTCTGGAAGAACGCACGTTTGAACGCGTGGGCGGCCAAGAGACTTTAGAAACTGATATTCGCCTGATTGTTGCCACAAACCAGGATTTGGAAAGTATGGTCAAAGAGAACAAATTCCGGCAGGATTTGTTTTTCCGATTGAATGTGGTTATGATCACTATTCCCCCGCTCCGTGAACGGCTGGATGATATTCCCCTGTTGGTTCAGCATTTCATAAGAGAATTCGCGAAAGAGAATGACAAAAAAATTGACAATATCGCATCCGATGCACTCAGAGCGCTCACGGATTATTCATGGCCGGGAAACGTCCGTGAATTGCGGAATGTCATTGAGCACATGATTGTGCTTACACACGGTAATGAACTAACTGTCCGTGATCTGCCGCCGGGCGTCCGGTTAGAATCTCAGGACCATATATCGACAGATAAAATTAAATCGAATGCCACGCTTCAGGAAGCTAATAAACAAATGATTGTTGCGGCACTTAAAACCTTTGGCGGCAATCGCACGCACGCGGCTAAACAACTTGGGATCAGTCGTCGGACATTACACCGAAAAATACGCGAAATTAATCTTTAGAACATGAAACTATAAGGTAGATAGACTGTAG
>CAZBGF010000274.1:0-3470 GCA_964491255.1 uncultured Verrucomicrobiota bacterium | reverse complement strand
CACAAAGTTTCAAGGATAATATCCAAACACAGGAACAGCCTGCCCGTGGGACCGCACTGCGGCCAGGGATTGACACTGATATAAAGAAAAAGATAAGATACTATCAATTATTTGAGAAGTTTTTGATCTTTATCCGCGCAATCCGCGGTTAAAAGGCTTTTCGAACAGGGTCTAGTTAGATTGGACTGGGGATGTGACTTTACGGAGATTTGAGTAAACACACTATGCCAGAAGATACACAGAGCCAGGATATTGCTGAACCAGAGCATCGGGATATTGTAATTCGTGCGCTGGATGTCAAGCGTTACTATGGGGAAGGGGATGCTGTTACTAAAGCGCTTGACGGTATTTCGATGGATGTTTACAGGGGTGAATATCTTTCCATTATGGGGCCTTCAGGGTCGGGTAAATCCACTTTGTTCAATATGATTGGCGGGATTGATGTGCCAACCTTTGGCATGGTGTTTATTGATGAGATTGATGTGGCCCAATTAGATTCCTTTGAGCTTGCCTGGATGCGCTGTCATAAAATCGGGTATATTTTTCAGAGCTACAATATTTTACCAGTGCTGACCGCGTTGGAAAATGTGACTTTGCCAATGATTTTTGCTGGATTATCATCAGATGACGCCAGGAAAAAAGGGGCGAAGATTCTTACAAAAGTGGGGTTAGGAGATCGTATTTTCCATCGGCCCTATGAGCTTTCCGGTGGTCAGCAGCAGCGAGTGGCCGTGGCTCGTGCGATTGCAAATGACCCAGTCATTATTCTGGCAGATGAACCTACGGCAAATTTGGATGTTCAGACCGGTAATGAGATGATAGAACTTCTTGTGCATTTAAAGAAGACGGAAGGTATCACGGTGATTTCAGCCACACATGACATGAAAATGCTGGATGTGTCCGATCGAATTCTGTGGATGCGGGACGGCAAGATGGAACGACTGGAAGAACGAAAGAATCTTGATATTCAGGTAGGGGCGATTGAGGGAGAGCATGAGTGAGGAGTGTGAAGCGTTATTCGTGAAGCGTGAAGCGTGTGGACCGCCTGAAGGCGGAACTCTCCGAACTGTCGAAGTCCGATGTTTCGGGCTAAGCTGTGGACGAAACACGAAATACACTTCACGAAATACGAGATACGCTTATGTTTGGTTTTAGTTCGAGAAAAACCCGACTGACGGTTGACCGGAGACAGTCATTAGCTGCCATTCCAGTACTGAATGAAGGGGTGACATTCGTTGTTAATGAAGATGGAAATTTTGTGATCCATGCGCAGATCAAACGGGGCACAGGATTTATATCTCATTTTCAGCCTCCTGTTATGGAACGCACGATAAAGCTTGATGAATTAGGTACTTTTGTTTTCAAACAGGTTGACGGTAATAAGAGTACACTCCAGATCATTGAGCAATTCACGCGTTGCTATCGAACAAACCGGAGAGAATCGGAGTTAAGTACGGTCGATTTTTTAAAATCCCTGCTCAAGCGGGGTATTATTTCCATTGCCGTGAGATGAAACAATGAAATTAGGAATTACAGTATTAATAATATTCATGGCGTTTTCGGCCATGGCTTTGCCGTGGGCAACGCCGGAAGAAGAGGCCCGGGTATTCCATGATATGGAGTTGTTTTTCCAGGACGCCGAGATGCGTTATCCGGGTTCAGCGCAGAATCTGGTCATGGAGGAGAAAATAGCCCGGCGTTTTTCCGATTCCGGGTTTAAGCACGGCGAGATTTGTTTTACAGCTCCGACTTTTATTCCGGGTAAAACGCTCCTTACCTTGAAGGGTATTGACCCCGTTTCGCTTCTTCCAATGCATCCGACATTATTTCGACCTGGCAATTTCAAAGAAAAGGAATTTACCACAAAGCTTGTTTATCTCGGGCGTGGAACAGTGGATGACCTCGATAGAATAAAGGGCGTTGATCTGAGGGGTAGTATTGTACTCATGGATTTTCACTGCGGAAGCGCGTGGCTTCAATTTCTCCGGTTTGGCGTTCGGGGATTTATCTTTATCGGCCAAAGTGATTATGTGCGATATGACGCATTGACCAAAGTGTATACTTCTGAAGTTTCTGTTCCGCGTTTTTTTGTCAGCGCCGAAGATGGCCAAATTCTGAAGAATGCAGCGGTATTTGCGCCGCCTGAGGTTCATATTCGGGCTGATCCGTCGCGATGGGAGAATCGGCGTTTACGTGATCTCTGGGTATTGATTCCGGGCAAAGATGTGGATTTGTCCGATGATGTTTGTATGGTCACTGCTCCAATAGATGCCAACTGCGTTATTCCGGGCATGGCCACAGGCGCTCAAGCAGGGGCCAATCTCTATTTGCTGATGCAACTGCTGGAACAATTCCAGAATAACGCTCCGGAGCGGTCAGTATTGCTGGTAGCTGTTAACGCGCACACGCAGAATTTCAGGGGTGAACGTATGTTGGCGTGGTATTTACTTGCTGATAATGTTGAGTCTGTTCGCGATACGTTAAATGCTGATTTACGCGAACAACAGTTGATAATGAGTTTTTACAGGCAATTGGATCTAAAAAAGTTTCGGCAGGAAGACGAAAACAGGCTGATTGCCTGGCGAGTGTTGATTGATGATACTACCGGGAAAAATATTTTGATCAAGAAACCGCTGTTAGCGTTGGCTAAGCGCGATGTAAATGAGGCGAAGGCCGGAATACTGCTTTTGCTTCGGGGAAATCTGGAGCAAACCGTGATGGACGCCCGTCGGAAGGCTTTTGAAGAGAAGCGAGATAAACATGTAAAAATATTGACTTTGTTTAACAGAGTTGGAAACAAAACAGAATTAAGCGACTTGACTGGTGAAGAGTTACAGGTTTTGAAAGGTTATGTTGATGAAGTGATCACGTTCAACCGGATTTCTGCTGAAGAGAATGAGAAAGATTTGGCCATGGACAAGCAGAACAGTAATATCAGGGATATACTCAATGGCCGGAACATCTCGTTTGTTATTTGCCTGGACCTGGATTGGAGCTCAAAGCTGATGGGTTTTTCATCCATGAATATCGGGCGTGTACGGCGCTGGCCATTCCGGTGGGGTATGAATACAAGTCGTATTGCATCGGAATTAGAGCCGGTCAGAAAAGGGGATAAGACAAATTTACTGATCAATACCATGACGATGCTGGGCGGGTTGGGGGAGAATTATTATTTTCCCCTGATCGAGTTTGGTGCTGTACAGTCATCTGCTATTCGGTGTTTTCACAGTGCTAACAAGACGCCCGCGTTCAGTTTGATGAATGTGTTTGCCAGTCATGGGAATGCGTTTTTACCGACTGATACGAAAGATCACCTTGATAAATCCAATCTGGCCCGTGGGATAAAGTTTGTTCCGGCATTACTGCGTGCGATATTTGACGACCCGATTATCACCACGTCGTCGGAGCTTTTGCCGGCATATTGCGCGTCAGCTCTCTGGTCCATTCAGGCCAAGACATTCAAATTCGAC
>CAZBGF010000273.1:0-3474 GCA_964491255.1 uncultured Verrucomicrobiota bacterium | reverse complement strand
CCCTAAAACCGGTGCTTGCCCGGGGGGAGTTTCCATGTATCGGCGCCACAACATTTGACGGGGCTGAGCAGCTCCTGATGGATCAGGCGCTTGCACGGAGATTCAAGAAGATTACAATCAAGGAACCTTCGCCCGACGAAACGCTTAGGATATTAAAAGGGATAGCCGGTTGTTTTGAAAAGCACCATTCACTAAAGATCGAGGACAGTGCCTTGATGTCTGCGGTCTATTTGAGCAAGAAACACCTGCCGGACGAATATCTCCCCGGAAAGGCGATTGCCCTTCTTGACGGCGCGGCGGCCTATTGCGGGATGAAGGGGGTAGAGACAGTCAAAGAGGAAGATATAATGCTTGAGATTGAAAAAACACGGATAATGTGAAGATGATTTTGGCGCTAAATGACGTTGTGGATTGATGCGGGTGTAATCCATGACTACGACAAAGGAGGAAAAATATGTCTGTAGAAACTAAGATTTCAGATGATGGAAAGACTTTAACCATCAAAGTATCGGGAAAACTTGATATTACCATGTACAAAACTTTTAGTGATTCTTATAAAGATAAGATCGGTTCTGTTTCAAAAGTTATCCTGGATATGGCGGATGTCGAACATGTTGACAGTTCCGGACTGGGAATGATGTTGGTGCTTCGCGAGCGTTTAAGCGAGGATGCACAAATTATTGATATTGTAAATGTAAGTCCAAGTGTGGCAAAAATATTTAAGATCACGAATTATGACAAGTTGTTTAATATTGAATAGAAAGGCTATAAAGCTCTGTTTCAAACCGGGGAGTTGAGAAAAACAGTCATTCCTACCGTTGAGCAGGCCGATGCTGGTCTTCAGATCGTAGAACCTACGCCTACGCCTCGGAGAACTTACAAGGTAACAAGGCCCTCTGTCTTCGTTGCTGGATATCCCGCTTTTGTGTGAGAGAAGAAGTGTTGCCTGCCCCGGATGGGTGGGGGAGAAAAGGGGATAAAAGCCGTTCAAGGAGGCTTCAGGAGATGAATAAAGAAAAAAATATTCTTGTGGTAGATGATGAACTTGTAAGCCGTAAAAAGGTATTCAAGATGTTGGATAATGCCGGTTACAACGTAGAGCTTGCCGTAGACGGTAAGGATGCTCTGGAAAAGTTGATCTACGCCAATAACACCGCAGGTCAGTTTGATCTATTAATGACCGATATTGATATGCCGGTCTTAAGCGGAACAGGACTGCTCAATGAACTCAATAAGTTAGACCTGAATATCCCTGCCATTGCCTTTACCGGTAATGAGAATAAGGAAATTGTTATTGAGTTGTTGAGAAGAGGTTGCTCTGATTATCTTGCAAAACCTTTTAAAAAAATTGAGATGCTGCAGCGAGTGGAGGCTGCCTTAGATAAAAAACTATTGCGTGACTCAAAGGAAGAGCTTGACGTCAAAAACAGGATCGACCGGGTTTTCATCGAACATGGCAATGATGAAATAGACTCTTTGCTTAACAAATTCTTGGAAATTTGCATGCATACACTGAAAAGCAGCTATGGAATCTTTGGATACGAAGAACCAAAAGGGGACAAAAAGAGCGTCGTGATTGATAATCGTATCGCCGCTGAAAGTATCTTAAATGGCAGAGAAACGTTACTTACGCAGGATGGGTGGGAAAGCATAGGCATGCGGGCCATTTCGACGCAACGTGCCATTATCTCGAATAACCCGGATGATTGCCCCGCGCCAAATCTCTCCAAAACACGTTTTATGTCATGTCCTGTGGTCCATGATAGTTTTAGCGGATATATCATAATAGCCGACAAGGAGATCGGATATAATTTAAAAGATCGAAATATGATAAAAGCCATTTCATCTCATATAGCCCCTATCTTAGATATCAAAGCAAAAAATGATGTGTTTGAAGAATACCGGAAGATGGCAGAGAAGAAAATATGGGAATCAAACACTGAATTGTTCAATAAGCAGAAAGAGATTGAGATCGCGAATCAAAAGCTTGATGAATTAAATCACGAGCTGCAACGGGATCAGGACTTGGCAGAGAATGTATTTGCCAATATATTAGACGCAATTCCAACCGGTTCCATTGGCATCAGATCTTATTTGACGCCCATGAAAAAGGTTGGCGGTGACCTGTTTCTTTGCACACCGGTGTTTGTCACCAAGCAGTATATTTTTTTGGGTGATTTTACCGGCCATGGATTGTCTGCTGCTATTGGAGCTATTCCTGTTTCGGAAACCTTCAGTGAGATTAAAGATAGCACTCATTCCATTGGTGATATTTGCAAGGAAATGAACCGACAGCTCAAGGCATTGCTCCCAACCGGTTTGTTCTTATGTGCCTGTTTAATCGAGCTGGATTACGCCTCCGCCGAAATCCATGCATGGACCGGTGGGCTTCCCGATTTAATTATCCGGGGGAAGGGGGGGATAAAGAACCGTATCTCTTCAAACCATCTGCCAATGGGAATACTAACTGATGACGAATTTGATTCGAGTGTGGAGACAGTCAAGGTTGAAAATGGCGATTATATCTACCTTTTTTCCGATGGTGTTACAGAGGCGGAAAATAGAGAGGGCGAAATGTTCGGTCAGGAACGTATTGAAGAACTTATGGCCCATGCCGAAGATTCCGGAAGCATTATAGCTAAAATTAAAAGAGATCTTGATCTTTTTTGCGATGGTGTTGAACAGAACGATGACATTTCACTGGTAGAAATTAAATACAGCGCTATAGATGTCAGAAATCTCGGGCTGAAACTTATCGACGATTTAAGTAAAGTAACCAAGGAGTGGCATATAAGTTGGAAACTTGGAGCGGACATCTTGAAATCATGTTTGCCTCCTTATACGGACGTACTGAAGGTGTTTATAGAATCGGAGGACCAATTACGCGAAAAGAGTGGTGAACTGCTCTTGATATTGGCCGAGCTTTTTACCAACGCCTTTGAGCACGGCGTTCTCCGTCTCGATGCCGGTTTGAAAAAAAATATCAGCACGCTGGAGCAATACTACGCTCAAAGAGAAGAAGCCATTGCAAATCTCAAATACGGCTGGATCGAGATCAGTGTTGCATTAAACAAAACAGGTCAGAGGAGGAATATCATATTGGAAGTTGAAGACAGCGGGCCCGGCTTTGATTACTCCAAAGAATCGCCAAAACTTTCTGATAACATTACCCCAAGCGGTCGTGGCATCCCGCTTCTTTTATCCTTGTGCAAAGAAGTCAGGCATATGGGAAGAGGAAACAAGGTGCGAGTTCTTTACTCGTGTGAAGGATAATTAAAACCTATTTCGTGCCATCTCCACAACTTGCTTTAGAATCAACGACTCCGTTCTCTCTCATGTCCATTTATCTCTCTTTAGCGTAGACCACCAAGCAATGAAACGCGCTTTCAAGTCTCTCCATGACCTCAGGGCCTCCTTCTAAGTCGCCCGATTTTCCGATATTTTCAAGCTCGAAAGCAATCCCGGAAAGCACAT
>CAZBGF010000272.1:0-3478 GCA_964491255.1 uncultured Verrucomicrobiota bacterium | reverse complement strand
TAGAGCCATGAAGTTTGAATAGGGCAAGGGTCAAGAGTAGATTTGACCCCTATAGGGTACGTCTACGACGGCGCCTGGTTCATGCACTGTCCGCCAGAAAGCGACGTCCCGGAAATCGGAGATGTCGATCGGCTTCGCAACGGCATATCTGCGCGCACAAATGCATGGTTGCTGCCGGGGGAAGGTGTAACCCTCTACTACTTCGAGCCTCCAGGCAATCAAGAATGAGGCAAGTAAAAGTATGGGTGACAGGTCTACACAGTTGACACCTATGCCCTTTTAACCAAATGTCCAACCACGCCTTTCACCCGATAAACGGGTGAAGGCGACGTTGGCTAATAAAAATTATGATTTCAATGAGTGTGTCATAAATGCTTGATATTATATACCATTACCCACCGGAATTATTTCAACTACTAATTGATACTATACCATTGTTGTCTCGCTCAAAAAAGGATGTTCTCATTTTCTTTCGCGGTGCAGGTGTTCCACATTCTTTGACAAAGGATTTATGGCACAGAGTCGAAACTGACAGAAAGAACATTAATAAATACGAGATTGCCAGGACTATTCTATCAAGGCTTAATGATCGGGGTGAATCATCACTTAGGGAAAGAAGGGAACTATTAAAACGAGTCGTTGAATTTGAAGATTTTTCAACTTGCTGGCCGGGCGATCAATTGAAAGCAAAAGGACTTGTTGCGGAAATAAGACACGTTGTGAATGTTAAGGACTCCTTTACCCGGATTAAACAAGAGCGAGAAGCTGAAATAGAAAAGAGACAACAAGAATACTTGAATAGAACTAAAGATAAGGCGAAAAAAGATGCTGAAATAGGAAGAATTAAAGATGATTTATTTGGGCTTTTTGGACTACCTTCCGCTGAAAACAAAAAGAGAGGCAAGATATTGGAAGGCGTACTTAATCGCTTATTTGATGCATATGATATTCTTATTCGTGAGGCGTTTGAGGTTGTCGAAGAAGGACATGGTGTTATAGCCCAAATTGATGGAGTCGTTGAAATTAATGGGTATCCTTATCTTGTCGAAATGAAATGGTGGGAAAAGCCGATTGGAAAGGCTGAGGTTTCCCCGCACCTAGTGAACATCTTTAATCGAGGGCATGCAGGAGGCATATTTATTTCAGCATCTGGCTACACAGATCCTGCTATTGTAGTTTGCAAAGAAGCCTTATCTCAAAAAATGATAATCTTGTGCGAATTAGAAGAATTTGTCCTTTTATTGGAAAATAAATCTAATTTAGAGGAAATGCTAAAAGAAAAAATTAATGTTGCCGTTAATGATAAAAATCCTTTTTACAAATGGACCGCTAAAGGATCTTAAACTATCAGGTTGCCGCCAGCCAGCCTAATTCAGCCGACGCAAAAAGCCGCACCGCTGATTAGCGATGTTAGGAAGCTCTTAATGCCACGACGTACACTGCAAGCCGCGAAACGCACTCGAAGCCCCTTATCGGTCTTCCTCAGTTACGCCCACGCTGACAGGCATATCGCACACACACTTGCTACCGCCTTGAAGGAAGCAGACATACGTGTTTGGATCGATGAAGGAGAACTACGTGCAGGGGACTCAATTGTAGAGCGGAATTGCAGTCTAATTCGATTTCGCATGTCATAATGCGGTATTACAAATGCCGCGATTAGGCGGTCTACATCAAAGTTATGCGCTATACAATCTGCGGAGGATTTTATGGGAATGACGCCGGATCAGTTCTTTGAGTCTTTCGTCGAAGGAAATCTCCTCGATTGCCACGATTCGCCTGGAGATATTCGCCGTGCGTTCAATGCAGCGGTAGCTGCTTCCCACTTCGCTGATCAGTATTTTACCTTCAATAAACGTCATAAACCTACCACTGTATCAGCTTTCGACAATATTGGAGCATTTGTTGAACATTTATCCATTCAGACAAACGCTGCGTTTAAAGATATCCGCAGCATCTCAAACGCATACAAGCACCTTTATACAAACATCGATAAAAAGAAGGCGGTTTATTCATCTATCGACTCGACAGGGTCAATCGATTCAATTGAACTTTCTGATAATGAGAACGTAACGATGATCGAAGAAGAATATTTAAGTGGTGAGGCTCCTAAGGAAAATACATCCAAGGTTGTGTTCACCCGAAAGGACGGAACGAAATCCGAATTTCTACCAGTATTGGAAAGCGTTGTTGATTATTTTCGTGCTCTGGTCTACCGGCATGCATAAGTCGTGTTCAATACGAAATCTGGCAAAGCTTTCGCCGGTTCATGCATACGTTCTAAAATTATGGCAGAAAGGAGATGCACATGGCTCTATTACCAAACTATAAAGATATTGTAGAGTTGATAAAAAAAGGATCAACTATTGAGGCCCAAGAAAAGATCATGGAATTGAGAGAAGGGGCTTTTGTTTTGCAAGAAGAAAATATAAAACTCAAAGAAAGAATCAACGAGTTAGAATCTGAATTAAACAAGAAAAAAGAAGTTCAATGGAAGGCTCCTTTTTATTGGATTGATAGTGATGAGAAGAAAGAGGGGCCATTTTGTCAAAAATGCTATGATTCTGATACGAAATTAATAAGACTGCAAAAAATTGAAGAGGGGAACTGGCACTGCAAATCATGCAACAGCAATTATTTTGAAGCTTCGTACAAGCCCACGAACCCTGTCGTTGGAGTGGTTAGACCTCGAAGCCGATGGGACTCATATTAAAATTTGCATAACCAGTCACTGGTGCGGACGCAAAGGGCCGCGCCGCACAGTTCAATCGTTATACTTAATAATCTTAAATCCAAAGGAGCTATCATGAGCACAATTGGTAAATGTCCTAAATGTGATAAAGAACTATCTGAGATCAATTTCGCGCCTATTCTTCTGAGGGGAGAGTCTCAGAATTATAAGGGCATCGCTTACACTTGTCCGCATTGCCAAACATTGATTCACACGGGGCTCGATCCTGCTCGTTATCTGGATGATATAGTAGAGAACGTAGTGAAGAATGTTTCCCGGGTTTTGATGACCCAAAAGTAGGCCCTTCTTCACAACCCCAAAAAAGCCCCCTGCGTGGGCATTGCCCTGAACCTGGTTTTCGATCTATTTCGCTCATGTAGTTTCCTCAAATGCTTTTGGTGAGCCGATAAAAGGAGAACAAACGATGAACAACACGACGGCTTTTCTTTTGGGTTGCTTATTTACCTTGCTCTGTTCCTTTATTCCTTTCATCCTTTCTTCTATACAACTTTCAAGAACATCTAAACGCCTTGTGAAATTAATAAGCCTCATCATAAGAAGCATTGAGGAAGCTGGCATCGCTAAATTCCGCAGAGACGAAAACGGCGAAGCTATTGGGAGTCAGCGTACGAACGCTGCACTACAAGATGAGTCGCTACGGCTTGCATTAGCCTGTGTCCAGGTTCACTGTCGCCTCTCCAGGGGTGTCTGGACCGAGTATAATAGCAGGAGAGACGCGATGCTCAA
>CAZBGF010000271.1:1953-3484 GCA_964491255.1 uncultured Verrucomicrobiota bacterium | reverse complement strand
AACGTTATTGTCAATCAATCGTTTATCTATAATCATGAAATTGTTCATGAATAATTCAGGCTAGTGTAGTATCCGATACCTATAGCTGTAATTGATTTGCAATAAAGAAATTACGACACACAAACATCAAGATGATTAATAAGTATTCGGCAAACCGATGAATAACCCACTTGTAGCCGTCGCGCTGTGCGCGACGTCCTATCTTCGCTCCGCACAGCGGAGCGGCTACAGCCATGTCTTAAACGCGACATGGTTTACCGAAAGCTTACGATTATTGTTCAAAGATTAATGTAACACTACACTATGGAGCCGCCGGGACTGAAACATCTGACGGCGCACCTTCCGGCTGGACTTGAGGAGCAATTCTCGAAACAGGAGACGGCATCGTAATCGGCGCTGTAGTACCAGGCTGAATAGGCGGCGCCGCCTGTTGAACCGGCACTGACGGCCTGGCGTGATCCATGAGAGAACGGCTTTGAGTCCGGGTATAAATCTTAGCCAGAATGGTCGTATTCAGAAGAAAAATTACGGTCAACCAAATCGTTGCTTTGGTTAGTACATTTCCTGCGCGGGCGCCAAACAGGGATTCACCCATCTCCGCGCCAAATGCCATGCCCAGTCCGCCGCCACTGCTGGATTTCTGCATCAGCACTACCACAATCAGCAACAGGCTTGAGATTATTTCAACGATAATCAGAATGATCTTGATAATAAACATAATACTTTTGCCTACCTCTCATACATGGCGGCATTCATCAACGATTGCAGTGAAAGGACCAGCTTCCAGTGAAGCGCCGCCGATCAAGCCGCCGTCAATATCCGGTTGATTAAAAATTTCTTTAGCATTTTCCGGTTTTACACTGCCGCCATACTGAATCCGAATGGATTGAGCGGTTTTTTCATCCGACAGGTTGTTCAACAAACTGCGGATAAATCGATGCACCTCCTGCGCCTGACCTGGCGTCGCAGTCATACCAGTCCCAATCGCCCATATTGGTTCATAAGCAATGACGGTTTCCAGTAATTCTTTTTTTTCTATATCCTTTAAACCATTCTCAATTTGCGTCTGAATAACTGATTCTGTCTTGCCGGATTTTCTCTGTTGAAGAGTTTCGCCAACACATACAATGGGATGCAAATTATTCGCGAGCGCTATTTTGACCTTGCTATTCACTTCTTTATCCTTCTCGCCGAACAGAGTACGCCGTTCGCTATGTCCGATAATCACATAGTGGCAGTATAATTCACGAAGCATTCCGGCTGAGATTTCACCGGTAAAAGCTCCGGACTTTTCCCAATGCATATTCTGCGCGCCAAGTTCGACGGTGGTTCCGGAAACAACATTACTGACAGCTTGCAACGCTGTGAACGGAGGGCAAACCACGACATCAACGCCTTTGCTGTCGGCTAAATGCGTTGTGATTTTCTCAACAAGATCAACCGCCTCCGAAACGGTTTTATTCATTTTCCAGTTACCTGCGACAATCGGTTTTCTTATGATATTCAAATTCACTCCAATCAAGTAATTTTC
>CAZBGF010000271.1:0-1853 GCA_964491255.1 uncultured Verrucomicrobiota bacterium | reverse complement strand
TATCGCTTAACGCGGTAATGCCGGGAAGTTCCTTTCCTTCCAGAAACTCGAGACTGGCACCGCCGCCTGTGCTGATATGAGTCATTTTACCAGCTAACCTGAACTTGTTAACAGCGCTGACGCTGTCGCCCCCGCCAATGATGCTTGTGCATTCTTCGTTGGCGGCTAATGCTTTTGCAATTTCTTTGGTTCCATTTTCAAATGGCCCCATTTCAAAGCATCCCATCGGGCCATTCCAGACAACGGTCTTTGCCACAGCAATTTTAGCGGTAAACTGCTTAATCGTCTGCGGCCCGATATCCAGCGCCATCCAGCCATTCTCTATGCCGTCTTCGCCAACTGTTTTCGTATTCGCATCAGCGCTGAAGGCATCCGCGACAATATGATCAATCGGGAGCAGAAGGCTGACGCCGGTCGCTTTTGCCTTGGCCATAATCTCTTTGGCAAGGTCTTTCTTATCCTCTTCAACCACTGATTTTCCAATGGGCAAACCACGGGCACGATAGAATGTATATGCCATACCACCGCCAATGAGCAGAACATCAACCTTTTTCATAAGGTTCATCAGCACATCAATCTTGCCGCTAATTTTAACCCCACCGATAATCGCGACAAACGGCCGTACAGGATTCATCACTGCCTTACCAAGATATTGGATTTCCTTTTCCATGAGTAAACCGGCCAGCCGATCCTGGAAACAATCCGTCACAACAGCTATAGAAGCATGCGCCCTGTGCGCGGTGCCGAACGCGTCGTTAACATAAACATCCCCTAATTCAGCAAGTTGTGCAGCAAACGTTTTCTGCTTCTGCTTCATTTCCGTCTTAGCCAGGGCCTTTTGCTCATCCGTTGCAGTATCAGGAAGAACCGGCTTGCCTTCCTCTTCAGCATGGAAGCGGAGATTTTCCAGGACAAGCACCTGGCCAGGCTTTAATCCATCTGCCATAGCTTTAACTTCATGGCCAATACAATCCGGAGCAAAGGATACTGGTTTGTCTAAAAGCACGGAAAGCCGGTCAGCCGCAGGTTTTAAACTGAATTCAGCCTTGGGTTTGCCTTTTGGCCGACCCAGATGACTCATCAGAACCAACGACGCTCCGTTATTCAATACATATTTAATAGTGGGAAGCGCGGCGCGAATCCGGGTGTCATCCGCAACCTTGCCTTCTTCCATCGGTACATTAAAATCCACACGCATTAACACGCGTTTCCCATCTAATACTATATCGCGAACACTTTTTTTATTCATGTCAATGTACCTCGTTCGTTACTATCTCTATCTCAGGTTGTTTAGCCTGTCGGGCTTCGGCTGAGCTTGGACCGGATTAGAAAATCAAGGCTAACAGTCTACAGTCTAAACAGCTTCAGCCTAACTTCAGGCCCCATTGCCTTATGACAAAGAAGCGCCGATCATCCTGATCAGGTCTACGCAACGACAGGAATATCCCCATTCATTGTCATACCAGCTGACTACTTTAACCATGTTTCCGCTCATCATAAGCGTCAATTTACTGTCAAAGATGGAACTATAAGCATTATGAATAATATCTTTCAGAACGATTTCATCTTCACAGTATTCCAGGAATCCTTTCAAGGAGCTGTCTGAAGCCGCTTTTTTGAAAGCTTCGTTAACCTGCTCAACAGTTGCTGTTTTTTTCAAAATAGCCGTGAAATCAGTGATGGAACCATCCGAAGTCGGGACACGGAGGGCAAATCCATCCAGCTTGTCTTTCATATCCGGAATCACTTCCGCAATGGCCTTGGCCGCACCGGTAGTGGTCGGAATAATAGATTCAGCCGCCGCGCGCGCGCGCCTCAAATCCTTGTGCGGGCAATCCAGAATGCTCTGGTCA
>CAZBGF010000270.1:0-3492 GCA_964491255.1 uncultured Verrucomicrobiota bacterium | reverse complement strand
ATGTGCAAAAAGAAAAAGCTATTCTGATTACTCAAAATGTTTAAAGGATATTAAATCTAAATTCCCGGATGTAGACTTTTATGAATTATCTCACAGGGCTTGGTACGAAAACCAGGACTCTGGCCTATCAAAAACACCCAAGAAGAAAGACCAGCCGATTACCTCTAAGAGATATTGGACATACTCACCAGGAACAGGTGCTCGATTCTGGGATAGTCATTATCAAGAAGGAATTATGACAATTGGTTGGGACTTTTTAGGTGATTTGAAAAAGATCCCTGATAAGGAACAAATCAGATTGAAAATGCAATCAAATTATGGCGGCACTGGATCCCAAAAAAATCGCGTTTTGGCATGCTATGATTTCTGTCACACTATGAAAAAAGGAGATGTTGTATTTGCAAAAAAGGGGAGGAATGAACTCATAGGTTACGGTATTATTGGATCTGATTACATGTTTGATGACAGCAGGCCGGAACATAAACATGTCAGAAAAGTTGACTGGGTTAAGAAAGGGAACTGGCATACCGAAAATAAAACTGCGCTAAAAACGCTTACGGACATCACAAAATATACTGATTTTGTTGATGAGTTAAAAAGAACAATCAAATTGGATGTTACAGGGCCAGATCAAATAAGTGTCGAAAAATCTTATTGGTGGCTGAATGCCAATCCTAAAATCTGGAACTTTATCGACACGCCAGTGGGTGAAAGACAGATATATACAGCATACAACATCAAGGGAAATAAGCGGCGGATATTTAAATATTTCGAGGCAGTTAAACCCGGTGACACAATCCTTGGGTATGTGGCATCTCCAAATCGTGAAATTGTTGCTGAATGCAGTGTTACCAAAGAGTTGCATAAGTCGGATGAAGGCTTAGGAATTGAGTTTGAAAAAAAAGTGCAATTTCTTGAAACCGTCTCTTTAGAAGAATTGAAGGCGGTTCCTGAGTTAAGCGGTTGCGAACCATTAATAAATAATCAGGGAAGTCTTTTCAAGGTCACTGATTCTGAATATGAAATAATTCGAGCGATAATAGACGATAAAAATGATAACCACACAATAAAGCCCTATTCGATTGAGTCATCTTTGGAGACGATATTTATCGCCGAAAGCAAATTCCACAATATTCTTGATCGGATTAAGTTCAAGAAAAATTTGGTATTGCAGGGACCGCCCGGGGTGGGAAAAACGTTTATTGCGAGACATGTTGCCTACGCGTTAATGGGAGTTGAGGACAAGCGCCGGACGTCAATGATTCAGTTTCACCAGTCTTATTCCTATGAGGACTTCATGCAAGGGTTCCGGCCCAACAGTGAGGGAAAGTTTGACCTGAAGAATGGAGCCTTTTACGAATTCTGTCGCAAAGCCCAGCGTGATCCAGGCAATCCTTATGCCTTTATCATTGATGAAATCAACCGGGGCAATCTGAGTAAGATTTTCGGAGAAATGTTTATGCTGATTGAGGCGGACAAGCGGGGGCCGGATTATGCCATGCCGCTGACCTATGCCCAGGGCTTGGACGACACATTTTTCATCCCGGACAATCTTTATATTATCGGAACCATGAACACGGCCGACCGGTCCCTTGCCATGGTGGACTATGCCCTGAGGCGGCGGTTTTGTTTCATCAACCTGGAGCCGGCATTCGGAAATGAGAAGTTCAAAAAATTTCTTGTCAACCGGGGCGTTGAAGAGACCGTTGTCGATAAGGTGATCGATCGGATGATGCAGTTGAACAAGCGGATTGCCGAGGACCAAAAGAACCTTGGGCGTGGGTATTGTATCGGCCACAGCTATTTATGCCCATCAGACAACCACCAGGTGTATGACAATGCCTGGTACGAGAATGTGGTCCGCACAGAAATCGAACCGTTACTTGAAGAATATTGGTTTGACGATCCGGACAAAGCCAGGAAGCGGGTTGAGCAACTGCTGTCATGAGTAATACTCCCAAAATTCCCATTCAGAACATCTATTACCTTCTCTGCTATGCATGGGACCGTCTGGAAGAGCGGGATGTGGTGGATGTTTCCGGAATCGACAGCACAAATCTGGTGGATCTGTTTGCCAAGGTGCTGAGTGGGGGTGTTGAACGGCTATTAAGGCGTGGGCTGGATCGTGGGTATGTGGAATATGCCGAGGATACGCGCTGTTTGCGTGGCAAGTTGCTGTTCAGTCCCATCATAAAACGCAACTTGCTTATGAAGGCCCAAGTGCATTGCGAGTTCGATGAGCTTAGCCACAATGTTTTGCACAATCAGATCCTGAAAACCACCCTGCTTCACCTGATTCGAGTTGAGGACCTCGATGGTCAATTGAAAAACCGCGTGGTCGGAATCTATCGCCGTTTTCACGAAGTGGATGAAATTGAACTGACCAGCGCTGTTTTCGGGCGCGTGCAGCTCCACCGAAACAATGCTTTTTATGATTTCCTGCTGAAAATATGTGAATTGGTTTTCGACAACCTCCTGGCATCCGAAACGCCTGGAAAAAGCAAGTTTCGGGATTTCTTACAAGACAACGATAAACGTATGGCTGTGCTTTTCGAAGATTTCGTACGTAATTTCTATAAGTTGGAGACTTCAGGATTGAAAGTGGGCAGGGAGGATATCCACTGGCAGGCCGAAGCCATGGATGACATGTCCAAGGCCTATTTGCCTAAAATGGAGACAGATATCTCAATTGAAGGCCATGGGTACAAAATCGTCATGGACGCTAAGTTTTATAAAGAAGCCTTGGCAACCCACTACAATGTAGAAAAGGTCCGATCTAGCCACATCTATCAGATTTTCGCATACCTTAAGAATTTGGAAAAAAAGGATGGGGTCAACATCAACTGTAGTGGTGTCCTTTTATACCCAACGGTTCATAAAGAGGTATCCCTGAGCTACAAAATTGACGACCATAAGCTACTGATTCATACGATCAACCTGAATCAGGATTGGCAATCGATTGATAAGGATTTGAAGGCACTTTTAGACTCAGCAAAACCGGATGAAATGTTATGATCCGGTTAAATTAAAAACATGATCCACCAGTTAATTGATGGGTCCCAGTTGTAGTGAGCAGGTAGGTGCTTTCAGGATGTTCGTGACATAAGGAATCAGTCGCGTAGCAGGAACTCGGGAAAAATATCCCAAATGGTGAACAGGTGCTTTGACAGCAAAGATTGTGCTGAAGGGCACCGTGCCTTTATGGAAAAGCGTGAACCTATTTTTTCAGGGAAATGAGTGTCGGGTTTTCCGGCATGAGTTTCAACGCTTGCAATGAAACTGAAAAAGAGTATCCATCACAATACATTGGAATTTATGGGAGAAGAATGAAGATGGTATTTTTACCGGACAAACCCTTTAATGACTTGCCTTTGCTCCCTCCAAAAGGGGAGATTGAGACCAAGGCAACCCTTAAGAAGGCCATCTCCGCAGGCAGAGCCTTGGCGGAGCTGAAGGGGCTGGGTGAGACCATTCCCAACCAAGCCATTCTGT
>CAZBGF010000269.1:0-3511 GCA_964491255.1 uncultured Verrucomicrobiota bacterium | reverse complement strand
ATCATAAATTTGAAGCATGCAGCAGCTTTTTGGCGCCCCGTACGTACGGGGCGTCCAAAAAGCTGTTGTCATCTCTTCTTCGTGCTCTCGGGCACTTGAGCGCGGGAGCGCGGGTGGTTAAAATCAGGGTTTTTCAGGGCCGATTAAATTAACCATAAAGGTATTTTTTGATGACAACTGATGCACGGGAACAACATCATATTGAACATCCGGCTGACCTGGCGGATGAACTCCAGCGACTGCCGATTGAAGAAGCTGTTCAGGCTATTCGAAGCCTGCATAGAGACCGTGCGGCTGATGTTCTGGCGGAACTTGATCGTCAGGTTGCCTCAGACATCATCTCTAACCTGGACGTTGCTGAAATCTCCGGACTCCTGAGCAGACTCCCTCATGATGAAGCGGCCGACCTTGTCGCTGAACTGCCGCTTGATCAGCGCCATGCCGTACTGTCCCTTCTGCGTCCAAGAGAATCAGCTAAAGTCGCTGAACTACTGCATTATCCCGAAGATTCTGCCGGCGGCATCATGACAGATAAGTTTATTACTCTGCCCATAGACGCAACGATTAAGGAATGCCAGGAGACGCTTCGTCAACGTCAGGAAGAAGAATACGAGGGGATACTATATCTGTATGCGGTCGATTCAAATCAGAAACTGGCGGGAGTGATTCCAATTCGCGAGCTTGTGTTCCGACGGCCAGACCGCAAAATCAGGGAAATCATACATGCGGATGTAAAATCCGTGTACGTCAATGACGACCAGGAAAAAGTGGCGCAGCTTTTTGCTCAATATCATTACATTGCTCTGCCTGTTCTTGAAACCGACGGCCGGTTAGTGGGAGTTGTCAAAGCAAATGACGTAATCGGCGTGATCCAGGAAGAAGTGACCGAAGATATGCAGTTGATGGTTGGTCTTTCCGGAGAAGAGCACACACACACGCCATGGCAGAAAGCGGTGCGAAAGCGCCTGCCGTGGTTATATGTAAATCTGGCTACAGCCTGCCTGGCTGCGACCGTGGTGGGTTTTTTTGAAAACACTATTGCGCGTTGGACGGCTCTGGCCATTTTCTTTCCTATCATTGCTGGAATGGGCGGGAATACAGGAATGCAGGCGTTGACCGTTACTATCAGGAGCATGGCGCTGGGTGAAATTTCCGGTAAAGACAGTCGAAACGCATTGGTTAAAGAAATCATGCTGGGTATTGTGAATGGTCTGGCTGTCGGGCTCGTGGTGGGTATTATAGGGTTCGTATGGAAAGGAAACGTCATGCTTGGCATCATCGCCTGCGTGGCCATGTTTTTGAACATGCTGGCGGCATCTATTTCAGGCGTGCTTATTCCATTTACCCTTAATTTTCTGAAAATTGATCCGGCGCTGGCTTCAAGTATTTTTTTAACCACTATTACCGACATTGGCGCATACTTTTTTTTCCTTGGATTAGCCACGATAGTTCTTCATCTGACTGGCTGTTAATCAGTATATTGCCCAGAACGCCAAACACGTTATACGTTAAGTGCTGCATATATTTGTCTCCCAGCCGCGGATTCATACCTGATTCGATATTTTTTCGATAAATGTCCTGACCGTGGAAACATATTTTTGCCTTTCATCGTTGAAGATAAAATGTTTGCCTTTCTCGAACACAACCAGTTTGGAGTTGGGTATTTTCTCATTCATGATCCGGGATTGTGAGATGGGGCAGATCCAGTCATCCTCGCCACCTATAATCAAGGTTGGTACGTTGATTTCTCCCAATCGGTCCTCAAGATCATACTTTCCGCATTTTCCGCTAAAAAAACTGTTTAATACGAACGAGTTGAGATTGAGATGTTTCAGCATTTTCCGGGTTTCCTCAGGTGTTCCGTTGTTCGAATAGAGGGGGGTTGTGATAGCGAGGGTTTCCTTCAGATCATCATCATCCTTGAATCCACCCCGGAGAAGTTTAAATGCGTTTTCCTTTAACTTCTCATCTTTCAGTTCAGAAGCGAATTTCGCTGCCTCCTCGAAAGCCCTTTCACTGGGTGTTGTCGCAACCAGGACCAGACCTGACAATGAATCGGGAAATCTCAAGGCGTAATCCAACGCCAGCATACCGCCAAAAGAAATTCCAAGAAGAATGATCTTATCAAGACCAAGGCAATTTTTCAGTCCTTCGATGTCTTTCGACATTAGTTCCATTGACCACTCGTCTTTTGTAACTGAATCCGACAATCCACTTCCGCGTTGGTCAAATAAAACGACCTGCGCGATGTCCTGCAGAGGCTGCATACATGGTTTTATTCCGCTATGGTCCATGCCAGGTCCACCATGAAGGGCAAATAAAGCGGGTTTCGCAATGTTCCTTCCATCCGGCGTCGACATCAATCCGTCACTTAAAACATCGAAGAAGATTCGTTTTCCATTTAGTTTAGTATACATTTTTTAATATTCAATAATGCCTTCTTTTTCATGATTTGACAATTTCTTTTTGACACAATGCAAATTCCTTTATATTCTATAAATTCGGACGGTATCCTTTGCATACTAGGAAGTAATTAGAATTGCTGGTTAATGATGATGAAAAAATCTATTGATCATAAACATAAAATCCGGAACGCCGGGTTTGAAGATGCGCACGCGATTTATACTCTCATCAAAGAGTACCCGAAAGAGCTGTTGCCCCGGGCTATTGGTGATATTGTTCAAAATATTGACCGGTTCGTGGTTTGCACGATCGACGGCCGAGTAGTCGGTACAGCGGCATGGCAAATTCTACCGGAAATCGGGCGAGTTACGGAACCTTCCATTGAAATTAAATCCGTTGCCGTATCCAGAGACTATCAACATCAGGGCATAGGTATAGCTGTTGTGAAACATGTCGTACACCGCATCAAAATGTTTCATCCCATTCAAATTGTGGTTTTGACGTTTTGCCCGGCCTTTTTCAAAAAGCTCGGATTCAAGGAAATCGCGAAGGAGAAGTTGATGCATAAGCTTTATATGGGGTGTATCAACTGCACGAAATACGATTCTCCTTTCACTTGCCCGGAAGTAGCAATGATATTATCGGTCGGGCTGCGGAATAAAGGGTGACGCGGCTGCCCTTCATGCAGCAGGGGAATCTGCCAACCGGTTGATCCCGTATTATCCCATATTTTGCAGTTGGCCCCGTACGTACGGGGTGCTGTAGATGCAAGGCGTGAGACACGCAACTGTATAAGCATACCGCAAGTGTCTCAGAACGAAACAGATGCGGCGCAATTGCCAACCCCTTGTGGTTCTCAGTTAGGCCGCTGGAGCGGCAACTCTTACTCGTAATCCTAATCATAATCTTAATCTTCGGCTTTTATGTTCCTGAAACAAGAAAGATTAAGCGTATGATTACGATTATGAACTTTGAAATTCCTATACATTCAAGTTAGGCATTTAGACTGCCACGTCGGATTATTTTTTTGTCTTTCCTAGTAGCCTTCAGCCTATTTAGTCGATACTGAAAAAGTACTAACCACGAAGTCACGAAGGACACAAAGAGA
>CAZBGF010000268.1:0-3518 GCA_964491255.1 uncultured Verrucomicrobiota bacterium | reverse complement strand
AACAAATGTTCAATTGGCTATGGAATGCGGCAGGAAACCTGCCGAAAATTCAAAAAACATCTGTTTTTAATGTGCGGAACGTAAGCTACACTGAACCAAGACACAGAAATGCACCATATTATGTCTACTCGACGTAAGAGAATCAGGATCGGAATTCTGGGCGCACGCCGAGGCGCTTCTTTTGTATATGCCGCAATGCGTATTGAAGGCGTAGAAGTTGTTGCGCTTTGTGATAAATGGGAATCATTCCTCCGTGAAAAACTTGCGGAAATCAACCCGAAAAGACACGAAGGGCATCCGGAAATTATCGGCTATACTGATTTTGATAAATTCATTAAGCACGATCTTGACGCTGTTGTTTTGTGCAATTATTTTCATGAACATGCGCCGTTTGCGATTAAGGCGCTCAATACCGGACTTCACGTCATGAGCGAATGCTCGGCGTGCCATACTCTGGCCGAAGGGGTGCAGTTGGCTGAAGCGGTGGAAAAAAGCGGGAAAGTATATATGCTCGCTGAAAATTTCGCTTACGGCGCGGCTATATTGGCTATGCGAACCTATTATCAAACCGGCGAGATCGGCAAGCTGGAATACGCCGAAGCAATCAGCGCCGCGGAAAAGATATGGGAAGAGAAGCGCAAATGCTTTCGTGGCGAAGCCTGGAATCAGCTCGGACTTGACGAAGAAGTTGTCGCGGAACACAAAGCCGGAGATATTATTCCATAAGGAGATGCTGACACATGCACAAAGTTAAAATTGGAATTCTGGGTACCCGTCGCGGTCTGTCCTTTGCCGAGGCCGCAACTGTATTGCCTGACGCGGAAGTTGTTGCTCTATGCGGCAGGGACCGCAAACGCCTGGAGTTTGTCGGCAATAAGTTTGGTATAAAAAAACTATACACTTCCTACGAAGACATGCTGAATGACCCGGATATCGACGCTGTAATTGTGGCAAATTATGCTGATCAGCATGTAAAGCCGAGTTGTCAGGCACTGCGGGCCGGCAAGGCGGTAATGAGCGAAGTCCCGGCATGTGTTACCATTGCCGAAGCAATTGAACTGATTGAAACAGTTGAGAGCACTGGAAAAACTTACATGTTCGGCGAAAATTTCTGTTATATGGCTTTTGTGCAGGAAATGCGGCGGCTTTATGAAAACGGTGACTTGGGAGAACTGACCTATGCCGAGGGTGAATATGTGCATTTTGCCAGGAAAGTTGCGTGCAAACTGATTGACCTGAGCATAAAAAATCACTGGCGCACGTGGATTTACCCCACATTCTATATTACCCATTCAATAGGCCCGCTGCTGCGCATTACCGGCCTTCGCCCGGTTGCTGTAATGGCCGCGACCGGGCATTTGAATAGCGACGGAAAAATACGGCAGGCTCCATCCGTTGAGCTGGTTCGACTGGAAAACGGAGCGATCGTCAAGAGTCTACACGGCAGTTATTCTCCACGCGAGCCATGGCAGCCATGTTTCATGGTAGGAGGCACGAAAGGATGTGTTGAGAACAACCGTTGGCCTGACCCGAATAAGATATCTCTTTATCTGGACAAAGACGAAAAAATCCGTACATACCGTGCGGAATTCCCTGAATATCGGCAGGAAGCAGCCAGTATTCAGCATTGGGGAGCTGATCTGTTTCTGGTTAAGGAATTTGTCAAGTCAGTCCGTACCGGTTCAAAGCCTGACATCAACGTTTACATGGGAATTGATATGTCACTCTGCGGAAATCTCGCATGGCGTTCGGTGCTTGCCGGAGGTGGATGGGTAGATATTCCTGACCTGCGTGATCCTGAGGAAAGAAAAAAATGGCGGAATGATTTCTATTCCTGCCGGCCCGGCACGCCGGAAAAATACCTGATGCCAAACAATGCGTTGACCGGACGAACCGATACCCTTTCAGGGGACGCTCTGGAAAAGATTCGGAAAGCGCAGGAACTGGAATCCTATACCACAAGTATTTATCGCGATTAAATTTGGTTGAAAATGTCACGCGAAAAAAATGGCATGGTCGTCGAAAATCCGGCGATAGCCTGCGTTAAAACGAATTAAATCGGAATAACACGGAGGAGTCGATATGCAAATCAACATTGCAGCCAAAGCAAAAGAAGACGTGATCGACTGCGAGCGGAAAGTCCGGCCTGTTGTGAAAAACATAATACGGCAGGGCTGTAACGGGGTTATTGCGCGGATTGCCTGGTTCCACCGGTCGAATGTGCCTGTGGCGATTGCCCAGGCTTCCGGTTTGCCACTCATAATTTGTGCGATATCCAATCACGAAGGAAAGGGTATTCACCTCGCTTCTAACGGAAACAGATGAACTATAAGGTTGAAGGTTGTTGGTGAATTCGAACCCTCTACCTTCCACATGAATAGTTACTAAACCTGATTAGGAAGAAACAAATGAAAGAAAAAATCAATATTGGCATAGTAGGCGCGGCTGGACGTGGCAAGAGTTTTAATAGGGTTTGTGTATCGAGCAATGTTTTCAAAATTCACGCAGTCTGCGATATCAATAAAGAAAAGCTGGAGCAGGCGCGTGTAGAGTCAGGCGCAGTTGAAAAATATTCAGATTATGAAGAAATGCTTGAGAAATCCGACCTGCAGGCTGTGATCATTGGGACACCAATGCCTTTTCATGCCAGCCAGGCAATTGCCGCACTGAATCGGAATATACATGTGCTTAGCGAAGTTCCTGCTGGAGTTTCTATTGCCGAGTGCAAAGAGCTGGTTCGAGCCTGTAAGGCATCTTCCAGCATTTATATGATGGCAGAAAATTATACGTATATTAAGGCAAATGTGCTTGTACGGAATTTGGTGCGCCGCGGTTTTTTGGGTGAGTGCTATTATGCTGAAGCTGAGTACTTACATGAGCTGAAAGCCTTGAATGAAATCACAGTCTGGCGTCGCAAATGGCAGACTGGCATTAATGGTATTACATACGGCACACACAGCCTTGGCCCGATTCTACAGTGGATGCCTGAAGACCGCGTTGTATCTGTATGCTGCGCGGGGAGTGGCCATCACTATAAAGATCCGCGCGGAGATTTCTACGAAAATGAGGATACTTGTGTTATGCTTTGTAATATGGCAAAGGGCGGCCTTGTTAAAATCAGGATTGATATGCTCTCCGATCGGCCGCATGCAATGACTAACTACTCACTTCAGGGAACTGATGGCGCCTATGAATCAGCCCGTAGTTCAGTGGAAAAAGGAAAAATTTGGATGCGCTCCTTATCAAAAAATCCAGATAAATGGTCGAATATTACCGAACTGGAAAAGGATTTTTTGCCGAACTATTGGCTCCATGCCTCAGAAGAAGCTATAAAGGCAGGACATGGCGGTGGCGATTACTTTGAGGTAATGGATTTTGCAGATGCTGTAATAGGCAAAAAACCATGCCCCATTGGTATTCATGAAGCTATGGATACTACTCTTCCGGGATTGATCAGTCAGAAATCAATCCCGGAAGAGTAATATCCATAGCTTCATGAATACCAATGGGGCATGGTT
>CAZBGF010000267.1:0-3525 GCA_964491255.1 uncultured Verrucomicrobiota bacterium | reverse complement strand
TCCGGCGCGCAGATGTCCGTGCCAAACAGGAGCCGGTCCTGAAACTCATTGATGAATTGAACGGCAAAGTCCGGGTCACGATGCAGAGCATTATATCCGCTGCCTGCGGACAGGTCGCCATAAAGGTTCGGGTACTGGCGGAAGAGCTTGGGAACAACACCTTCCTCGCGAACCGGATAATTCGGATAACCGGCTCTATCGGCCGGTTTTTCAAGTTCTCCGATCTCAGCCCAGAATGCCTTGCCATGCCCCAGGATTTTTAATTTCGGGAATTTCCGTAAACAGTGTTCGAGTTGCGGCAGTCCGACATCGTCGTATAAACCGTAATCCCCTCCGATCCGGTCAGAAATATCAAATATCAAAGGGAATCCCACTTCCTGCACATGCTTGAAAAGGTTTTGAATCATGGGGTGAAGGAACGGCATATTCGGCATTACCTCTCCGATGCCTTTACATCCTTGATCTTGGTAATATCGCAATAGATCGCCGAGCGGGGCGTCAACGGAATTGGTCATTGCGCGCGGGTCAATATTACAGAATGGTATAAAACGGTTCTTAAATTCATGGACCATATCAAGAATGTCCTCGTTAGACTGAGGAAGGTAAACCTCGGGACTGACCAGAGGCAGTAGCACACTTTTTTCAATACCGATTTCATCGTGCCGTTCGATCAATTGTTTTGGCGTTGAAAACCACTGCTTGCCGTTATGTAAAGGACCTGGATGCCGGCGATACGCGTGAGAATGGATGTCGATAAACATGATATTTCCTCAGATTTATTTTTGACAGGATAACAGGATGGACAGGATTGTGCAACAGAGCATTAACCGTCTTTATCCACGTTTCAACTTCTTAGGGTTCTGCGAAATAACAAAAAAAAACGTCTAAAACGCGATTCTCGGCTCGGCACCCCGTACGTACGGGGCGCTCTACCTTATGTAACATTTGGGTATTCAACAGGCAGGGCGCCTGCCCGAGGAACCGCCCTGCGGCCAGGGAATCGTCCCGATGAGCCGTCGGTCTCTTTATTCCTTTTCATACTGAATTCGCAGAAGTCTTTGATTTTGCTTTAATCCCATAGCCGTTTGGGATAGATACCGTCTTTGACCTGTTTGCGGATATTGGCGATTACTTCAGCTTTATCTTTTTGATAAGTGACTCCGAACCATTTCCCATGGGTTTCGAGCACTTTCATGGTAATCTTTTTCTCGCGAATGAGCTGATCAACAACAGACGGGATCAAAAACTCCGCTTTAGTCTTTATTAAGGCTTCTTTCTCTAAAATGCCGGACAGGAATACAGGGAACAACTGCTCAAGCCAGGTGAATAATGCCGGGGTAAATCCAAACATGTTCATAGACACGATTTCATTGCCTTTTGCATTCACCCATTGTTCTGATTCGTCGAGGTAACGGGCTCCATTTTTTGTCTTTTCGATTTTAAGCCGTTCCTTCACGCTGATTAGAATATGATTGGCATCGACTTCACAAATACCGCGCGCCACATGACCGTAATCTGAAAGCGTATTCATGAGTTTGTAGCCGGCCATGGCGCATGTATTATCATCCGGAGATACGTTCTGAAGGAAATCCGAAATAATCTCATAGGAATGTTTGCCATAAAAATCATCCGCGTTAATAACAGCAAACGGCTCTTTTACAATATCTTTGCATTCGAGAACGGCGTGTCCCGTGCCCCAGGGTTTTGTCCTGTCAGACGGTGTGGAAAAACCGGCAGGAAGATCGGACAGCTCCTGAAAGACGTACTCGATCGGAATGCGGTCAGTGAAGTGGGAACCGATCACAGCCTTGAAATCGTTTTCAATGTCATGGCGAATAATGAATATTACTTTGCCGAAACCAGCTTGAATCGCATCAAACACGGAATAATCCAGTATGATTTCGCCAGACTGTCCGACTGGCTCAATCTGTTTAAGTCCTCCATACCGACTGCCTACGCCCGCGGCCATAACTACTAAAGTGGGTTTCATGAATCGCGAATCCTTTCAAGATTTCAGTTTGTTTATTCCTTTTTGAAGAAATTAATTATTGCGCGTTTTGTTGAAAAAATCCAGATAATTCTGTTATATTATTAAAAAATTATGTATATTGATCGTATAGGAATTACCTTTTTTGGACGTTCGGAGCGGTTGGCTTGCCCGGTAGCTGCCGGATGCGACGTGGCAGATTATAAGTACTAATGCCGCCCCTTCAGGGGCTTAAGGAGTTATGATGTCAATCTTGAAATTGAAAAAACCTTTAGCTGTATTTGACATTGAATCGACAGGGCTTAATCCGCGGATGGATCGGATTATTGATCTGGCCATTATCAAACTATTCCCGGATGGCAAAATTGAGCGTTACGCGTTTAGACTCAATCCTGAAATGCTGATTCCAGATGAGGCCACAGCTATTCACCATATTACTGATGACGATGTGGCTGGTTGTCCTCCATTCAGGGAATTGGCGCCCCGCATTCTGGAGGTTTTCAATGATTGTGATTTTGCCGGATTTGGTGTGGTGCGGTTTGATATTCCTTTGCTTATTGAGGAATTCGCACGCGTCGGGATAAACTTCGATGATGCTGACCGTCATGTGATCGATTCCCAGAGAATTTATCACCAAAAGGAACCACGTGATCTTACCGCGGCTTTGGCGTTTTATTGCGGGAAAAAACATACCGGTGCCCATGGTGCTGAGGCAGATGCGCGGGCTGCGCTTAATGTGATGGAATCTCAGTTGCAAAAATATACTGATTTACCCAAAGCCGTAGGGGAGCTGGATAAGATTTGCCGTTTTTACAGGAATGCGACCTGGGTTGATCGCACAGGAAAGCTTAAGTGGGAAAACGGTGAAATTGTCATTAATTTCGGCGTTCAGAACCGGGGTCAGAAGCTGAGTCATCTGGTTTTGAACAATGCCAAATATTTAAATTGGCTTCTGAAGAGCGATTTTCCAGCGGACACAAAAAAAATCGTAAGCGATGCCCTTGAAGGTAAATTCCCTGAATATTCTTCTGCCCTGCCCGCGAAACCGTGAAGCGTTATTCGTGAAGCGCCAAACGAGATACGAAGTAGTTGTCGATTAATCTTGATTTTTAGTCGAGTTTGTGATATTTTATAAAAAATAAATTGAAATAACGTGTAATTTCAGAGGTGAATGACCTTTTTTTCATTTTAACTTGGAGGACGCGTGATGAAACGATTTGTTTTTATTCTTATTTCTGTGGTTGTGGTGGCGCTGGCTGTGTGTCAGATCGAAACTATCGCAAAAAAACCAAGACAATGGTTATCTAAAACGGTTGCAGTCAAGAGTCAAAAAGCGTCTGGTTTGTCACGGGAAGAGTGTATTAAACGGGCTAAGTCTCTTGGGATTAATAAGGATTTGAAGGGAGCCAAACTTAACAATGCGGATTTGAGCGGTGAAATGCTGTTATCCGCAGATTTGACCGACGCGAATTTAAAAAGAGCAATTTTGCATAAGGCCAATTTATTACGAGCTAACTTGACCGGAGCGAATCTGGATG
>CAZBGF010000266.1:0-3541 GCA_964491255.1 uncultured Verrucomicrobiota bacterium | reverse complement strand
TCCTTCCTGTCATTGTCGGGCAAGAGTGCCCGACATCCTTCAGCCCAAACAGCAGTCTATATCTCACCCATCGGGTTATCCAATGCAAGATTTCAGGTAATAATCGAGTGCACTCCGTTGTTGGCAAATTCCTTCTCTCACCCGCTGCCTGAAGACGTGCTGACCCTCTGCGTTGCCAACTTACTGCCTTGTCACTCGCTGAAACGCGTATGGGAGTGAATCAATTACATCACCGGCTGTCAGACAATACTCCGTGTTCTCATAAGCCGCTTCATCGCCGGCCTGACCATGAATGTAAACAGCCGTTCGAGCGGCATCAAACGGTTTCATCCCCTGCGCCAACAGACCAGCCAATAGACCGGATAGAACATCCCCCATTCCTCCAGTGGCCATTCCAGGATTACCTGTCATATTGATATTCAAAGCCTGTCCCTGTTCAGCAACCAATGTTCCAGCCCCTTTCAACACAACAACAGCATGCGCTTTTTCCGCGGATTCCACGGCCGCGGTAAAACGGGTTGACTGCACTTCACCTGCACTACACTTCATTAAACGCCCCATCTCACCCGGATGCGGAGTGATAATCAATGAACATCCCGCGCGCCGTAAACATCTGAGTTCATCCAACCCTCCTTCAATTACATTCAGAGCATCCGCATCCATTATTAAAGGAACCGGGCAGTCCTTTAGAATCTGCCTGACCAGAAGCCTTGACTCGTCATGACGCGTCAAGCCGGGGCCAACAAGCACAGCGCTGAATTCATCCAGTCTGTCCCGCCACGGAGCCCAGCAGTCAGACACCAGCGAACCAGACTCTGTTTCCCCCGCCCCGTGAATCATGGCTTCCAGCACAGCGGTAGATACCATAGAACTAATACCCCTGGGAACAACCGCGGTAACAAGCCCGACTCCGGACCTGGTGGCTGCCCGCGCCGCCATGGCAATGGCGCCGGCATAACCTGCGGCTCCGCCAATCATTAATATATGTCCATACGTCCCTTTGTGCGAGTTTCGCTTTCGACGCGGCAGGAGCAAACGTAAATCAAAATCCGTGATTAATTCAATCTCCGAATCCATTTGTTCAACCAGCGACATCGGAATTCCAATATCTATTATATCGAGATGCCCGATCCTGTCCGTTGCGGCCGGCTCTATTAAACCGCGTTTTGGAAGCCCCATTGTCAAAGTAACATCAGCAACTACGGCATCGCCTTCTGCCTGACCCGTATCGGAATTCATGCCTGACGGAACATCAATTGACACAACATAGCATTCTTTCCCCATCATGTTGATATAGCGAATCGCTCCACCTGCCGGTCCATGAGCCGGTCCTTTAATTCCCGTGCCAAGAACACCGTCAACAATCACTTGAGCGTCAACTGCGCTAATCTGACTGTGATATTGCTTGACCACATCGTCCCATGCTTTTTTTGTGGATAATTCCTCAAGCGGAACATGAGCCGCCCGCATCCGGTTAAGGTGCGTCAAAGCATCACCGCTGATTTCATCCGCTGAACCAGCCAGCCAGACCTTTACATCATAACCCTGTTCCCTCAGATAGCGCGCGGCAACAAAGCCGTCCCCACCGTTATTACCACGTCCAACAATAATCAGCACCGACAAAGGCTCTAATTCATAATGATCGAACAGCAGGTCAACTGCCAGGGCAACCCCAAGCCCTGCCCTGTCCATCAGAACCTCACCTGGAACCTGATAATCCTCTATAGTCCGTTTATCGAGTTCCCGCATTTGTGATGTTGAGACAACTTTCATCGTATTTATTAAGTTACCAGAAATGGAAACAGAAAGAAAGACATCTCTCGCAGAGCCGCAGAGACGCGGAGAAAATAATTGATTTTTGAGAAATTCCTTGAGCCGCCTTCGTCACGACTACAGCGTGCCAAGGTAGAGGAATTTCTCAAAGACTGCACGTTGCCGGCGCCATAGATCGGGTATTATTCCGGGCGTTTCCGCTCTCTCAGAACCGCCCTCCCTGGCCGCAGGGCGGTTCCTCGGGCAGGCTCAGCGGTTCTGAGTGCAAGAAACTCTGCGTTCTCGGGCACTTGAGCGCGGGAGCGCAGGCGTGAGACATCAAAAAAATATCTTCTGATGGCTAAATGGTTACCTTTCATGTTATGCAGGATGCCCTTTATAATCAGCCATGTTTAACAGCAGCTCGCGCACTGCTTTCTGGATACCCACAAAAACTGAACGGGCAATAATGCTATGCCCAATGTTCAAAGTGTCCAGAAATGGGACGCTGAGAATAGCCCGGATCGTATCCATGTTAATGCCATGTCCCGCGTTAACACAAAGACCAAGTTTATGAGCATAACGAGCACCATTAACCAGACGCTTTAATTCACGATCTGCCTTCCGGCCGCCGGCATTGCAGAATGATCCCGTATGAAGTTCCACGTATGGCGCTCCAATCTCAGCAGAAGCATCTAACTGCAACCGGTCGGGATCAATAAACATACTTACGATAATACCTGCATCAGAAAGTCTGGCCACGGTCTGCTTCAATTTTTTGCTCTGACCAGCAACATCCAGACCTCCTTCAGTTGTCAGCTCGCGGCGCTTTTCAGGAACCAGACACACCTCGTAGGCAGTACCTTCAGGGCAATCGCGACAATTTTCGGCGTGTTCGCCATTTCCAGGTTCAATCGTGTCTTAATTCTTTTACGCATTGACTTCAGATCATGATCCTGGATATGCCGCCTGTCCTCACGGAGATGAATCGTAATCCCCTTTGCTCCAGCACGCTCGCAAAGCAGAGCCGCTTCCACGGGATCCGGATAATCCGTTCCCCGCGCCTGCCGCAATGTAGCGACATGATCAACATTAACGCCTAATTTCAATTTCCGATATTTCATAGACTCCTTTCTTCGTATCTATATAGAATTTACTCGAAAAGACCCTGAAAGACAAAATCCTGAAAAAACTAAGAATTTTTAAACAGAAGATCGCAAAGGTCGCAAAGTATTCATGACAAATTATTGTATTTTCGACAGGATAACAGGATGGACGGAATTGTGCAAGAAAGCAAAAACAGAAAGCAAAAAAAGCCTTGACATTTTTTCGCGCCCCATACTACGCCCGCTTAATGCGGGGTGTGGAGAAAGCGATTGCGTCTGAGGCTTATGATGTTCTCCTGAAGAGAAAAAACAAGGATAGCTATGCAAGGATATTTGAAAGTAATCATTTGCTGAAGGGAATGCTGATCACGTCGGGGTTTAATTCCCGCAAGCAATATGAACTGGCTGAATTGACGAGGATAAGCATTCTAAAGAGGGAGAGAAAAAACAACAGAAGACTTACAATTATGAAAACCATCATTTTCGCGAATGAACGGGAGACAACACTGGAACCGTTCACCAGCACCAGACCACGTCCGATAATTCCGGTCTTAAATATCCCGGTTATCAGCCATGGAACGATTTCTTTTATATCTGCGGCATTTTAAATTACACTTCCGGGGTATTTTAAGTACTGTAAAGAATTGTGTGTAAAAAGGAATGGGAGTAGTCAAGAGGAAATT
>CAZBGF010000265.1:0-3549 GCA_964491255.1 uncultured Verrucomicrobiota bacterium | reverse complement strand
TACTCTCGTTGCCTAACAACTTCTTTCATTTTTTCATGCAAAATGTTCCATTACCCACAGACCAAGCTAACGAGAGCTCCCTTTCGTAAGGATTGGAGTCTCCGTATCCCGTTCCACCGATATCAAGCACACGCTTATCCCGAAGATACGTACGAATTATTTCTGCTTTTGATCTCATAACGCTTCAGGCTAACCATTGCACATGAAAGCCTCTATTCCTCTTATCACGTCAGTAGCAACACGATCTGGATCAAACTCTTGAACAACTTTTGCCCTTGCTCTTTTTCCCATTTCACGTCTTCCGGACGCGTCTTCCCCCAACAGCTTGAGTTTGAGTAGAAAATTCTCTCCGTCATCTGGGTCGAACATGTAGCCATGTTCTCCTTCATCCACTATCTCCGTGATACCCTGGAGCCTAGTCGCCAGCACCGGCAACTCACACATCATACAGTGTAGCAACGCCCCTGTGACGTGAAAATTATCACAAAATTGCCCCGCCCTCATTACAAGCCCTATATCAGCAATATTCAGGTGGCGGTTGACCTCCGAGTGCGAAGGCAGCCAGCCTGTGAAAACAACTCGCCCGGTAATACCTAACTCTTTTGCCAAGTTACTCAGATTCTTCTCTTCAGGACCGCTCCCCACAATCAACAGTTTGTACCGATCATCCTGCTTCATCAACGGAGCCAGCCAATACAAAACCCTTGCGATCGCCTTGTTCGGATGCAGTATGCCATGATGACAAATCACAATATCGCCATCCCGGAACCCAAGCTCTGCCCTGAGTGTCCCCGGATCCTCCGGAAAGAAAACATCAGCCTTTACAGCATCCCGTACGACACGTATTTTCGAGGGATTCACTCCTCCTTTGATTAAATACTGGCGCGTCGCCTCGGCGTGAGTAAAAATACCGCAGGCTTTTTTCCATCCCCAACGATCTACTGCTAATGCGATACGCGCAACAGGCTTCAAAAGAACAAACTTCTCAGCATAAATTTCGAAAAAGAAATCGACAACGGTCAATGCGATCGGACGCCCCGAAAACAAGGCAACAATTGTTCCCGCAAAGGGTATGCTCTCATCAATCCATATTATATCCGCTTTCCAAAAGCGACAGTAAAGAGAAAGAAAGGGCAAGAAAAAGTACCATAATATAATCTTACACATCTTGTCAGTAAAACTGGCACGGTTAACACGGAAAGGAACATTAACGTAGCTGACTCCCGGAAACCTATATGCCTCTGGGATCAACTGACGATTTGGGCCAATATACAGAACCTCATATTTCTCTCCGAGCCGTTTAAGCACCTCTGGAATAGCGGGATAAAGTTCAGCATGATCCTTAACACCATAACGAAATAAAAATGCTATTCTCTTCATTCGTCCAGAACCTTTTTCCTACACGAATCATCCCAGCGTTTCATTCTGTACCAGAAAGATCTTTACTCTGCGCCTTGCTTTTCCCGGTTCTTATAGATTTTGCGTAGAATCGTCTTAACGCGTGAACATAGGCCTGCATGGCATCGCGGATATTTCCGGTTTTCACGAATTCCACGAACGCGGCCTTCACCATGAAAGGCCGAAATGACATGAGCAGGGCCTTGAAAACGCGCAACGATAAATAGCCTTTGATATTCGCCAGAGCCGTAATCCTGAAATACGCCCGTCTGATCGCCCTTTGTTCATCCAGCGTGAAATTGATTTCCATAACAGGCCGGTCGACCATGCCACGCCCCTCATAGCTATAGTCTACAATCCAGTGGTTCTCCTCAGCCTCGCGATACAATTCCGCGCCCGGATAGGGAATCAGAAAAAAGAATTCCGAGAACGAGGGTTTTATTCTTCTCAGCAGAGCCTTGGTCTGCTCAACGTCTTCCCACGTCTCTTCGGGACAGCCAACGAGAAATGTGCCCATAGGCGCGATTCCTGCCTCATGACATGCCCTGAAAGCCGACTCAATCTGCTCGATTGTTTCGTCCTTATGCAACGCCTTCAAGACCTTGGAAGATCCGGATTCCACTCCAATGTCCACTTGGACACAGCCAGCTTGCTTCATTAGCTTGGCAATATCCGCGCTGAACAGATTAACTCGAATCTGGCAGCCCCAGGTAATTCGATAGGGCTCGTTCTGTAACGCCCTGCAGAAGCCCTCTACCCAGGAAGGCGGAGCATTAAATGTGTCGTCAAAGAAGTAGACTGCATCAACGTCATAATCGTAATGCAGACGACGCACCTCTTCAATCACCGAACCCGCGGATCGCCGCCTTACCCTTCTCCCAAACATCAAATGTGACGAGCAGAACGTACAGCGATATGGACACCCCCGACCCGTAATAATTATCGGCGTACCACGATCAAACCATTGGCCGCGGATGCCGCCTGGCAGGCATAAGTATTTCTCGAAATCGGGCATGCAATCGTAGGCCGGAAGTGGAATGTCATCCAAATTCTCATATATCTCTGGAGGACGAAATGCATGCCCCGCAAGATAGACGCCTGGAACATGTTCAAAGGGGTCCCCTCTAACGATTCGTTTCAGGGCCTTCTCCCCTTCTCCGACAACAATAGCGTCAGGCTTGAAACTCTCAAACACTGCCTCGGTTTCAACAGTCGGACCGACCCCACCCAGAATTATCCGGGCATGTGGAAGTTTGCTACGTAAAATATCGGAGATTTCCTTTGCCCGACTCCGTGTCTGAGTCATGAAACCCAGGCCAATCAGGTCAGGCTGAAAATCCGTAATTTCGGCAAGCGTCAAGTCATCCGGCTCCGGATCGAAAATCACGATGCGACACGACTCCTTAACGCACGCAGCCAGGATCAAAAGTCCTATTGGAATACGTTGCCTGGATTCCAGGCGTACATTGATAAGAGCTATTCGTTCATATCCGCTCATAACTGACAACTCTCAGACAGGTGTAAACATTTTTCCGATACTAATATTACCGTTCGCCGCGCATCGCCAATTTGACGGAACGATCAAGAACATCACATATCACGCGTATAATATGATAACATACATAATATGATAACATACACGTAGAAAACTGTATTATTTTTTCGAGGCCATTCTCATGCTGAAAAAGTTTAATCATCCATTATTGAAAAAAGGAGCTTGAACCTAGCCATGCCTGACACACCACTGGCATGCCTCGCAAAAATCTTTCATAAAATACTTGAGTATATCCGCTGTATCGAGTATGAAAAGAAATAAACAGATACAGAAAAGAAATAAACAGATATAGATATGAAAGTCAAAGAAAACATTTTTTTGATCTCTCCAAGCTTGCCACTTTTGGAGAGCATTCGCAAACCCCATCGCGTGTGGATTGGACATCATCCTATTGTCACTAATCACACCATCATTGAAACTCGATCCATGGACAGTCTATGCAGGGATTCCCGCGCGAGCGCTCAAGCCACGCGCATCAACCGACATCCTGGAAGCCAGTCGACGCCTATTGGAGGAATATTCCGTTTAATATTCGCACATTAATAATCCCATGTAGTGTGTAGCAAACTTACGCGATGCAAAATTAAGGTACTACA
>CAZBGF010000264.1:0-3576 GCA_964491255.1 uncultured Verrucomicrobiota bacterium | reverse complement strand
AGAATTTTCTTTGATTTTTTTCCATATTATTTTGTCCATTTTGTTAATTTTGTCAGAAACTCTTAGTTCTTTCAGGATTTTGTCTTTCATGGACTTTTCGGATAAGCTCTAATTACCATGACAAATTATAAAGCACAAGCGCTGTTAACCGTTAAACGCCGAAAGACCCGACAAATCCACATCGGATCAGCAGCGGTAGGGGGTGGTGCTCCTATTTCGGTTCAGACTATGACGAAAACCGACACACGCGATGTGTCCTCGACGGTTGCTCAAATTGCGGAGCTGGAAAGCATGGGCTGCGATATTATACGTGTTGCGGTTGTGGATAAAGACGCTGCTGACGTATTGGCCAATATTCGTTCTTCCATTCACATTCCAATGGTTGCTGATATTCATTTTGATTATAAGCTTGCGCTCATGGCTATTGATGCCGGCGTTGACGGATTACGAATCAACCCGGGGAATATCGGCTCTGTCCAGAAAGTCAAAGAAGTGGTTCGGGCGGCAGAAACACGGAAAGTCCCGATTCGCATTGGCGTTAACTCGGGATCATTGGAAAAGAACATTCTCGCGAAATATGGGAGCGCTACAGCCGAAGCGCTGGTTGAAAGCGCCATGAATCATGTGCGGATTCTGGAAGATATCGGTTATTCTGAAATCAAGATATCCGTGAAAGCGTCCGATGCCGCTCGAACCGTTCAAGCCTATCGTCAGCTTGCGGATATAACGGATTATCCGCTCCACCTGGGTGTCACAGAAGCTGGAACGCTTCTGGCTGGATCTGTGCGTTCCAGTGTTGCGCTCGGCATTCTTCTGTCAGAGGGAATCGGTGATACGATCCGTGTTTCACTAACGGAGCATCCGAGTTGTGAGATTCGCGCGGGTCAGGAGTTGTTGCGTGCTCTTGGATTGAGAAATCCGGGGCCCTATGTGATTTCATGCCCGACTTGCGGGCGTACGCAGATCGACGTCATCAATTTGGCTCATCAAGTTGAAGATGAATTAGAAAAACTTGTCAGGGAATACTCCGGCGCAATGTGGCCATCTGTGGCTATCATGGGATGCATGGTCAATGGTCCAGGCGAAGCCGAATCTGCTGATATTGCCGTTGCCGGCGGTAAGGGGCAAGCCGCTTTTTATGTTAGTGGTAAGCTCGTTTCAACTATTCGTGAAAATGATATTGTTTCTACAGTTGTTGAACAAGTCCGCAAATTTTTCAGAACACCGCACCTATCCTGATCTGCCCCCAAGGCACAAAGAAGGGAACGCGGAATGCGGAGCGCGGAACGGGAAATGCTGTTCAGGATAATCTCGAGTTCCGAACTCCGAGCTCCGAATTGATAATTGTCTTTGTGGCAAATAATCCAGGACTAAATCACCGAGTTTGGTGATAACTATAAAGATGGCATGTGGGTAATATATGCTTCGGCAGTATGCGAGTTCGTAGATGAGCTGTTCGTCGTACTGGATGATTCTCCCGAGTTCGAAAACGTGGATGTGAGCGTTACCACCTGAACAGCCGGTATATCGTCAGTTGGTTCATAAAGACTTGTGTAAATGACCTGTGAGCCAGCTCTCGTGTTCAACGCACCCCATGATTCTTCACTCAATGACCAGCTGTATACGTATCCTCCCTGAGCAGTTAATGTGATGGAATTATTTTTGTAAAGAGTTCCCGAATCAGGCGAAATGTAAATAGCATAGTCTGCCGAATCCACTTCGCAGCCCGTAAAGCATGTAACTCCCGTCACAAGGAGGCTCAAGACACAAACCCACCAGAACATCACATTAATTTTCATGATAAAAATAGATATCATATCAGTTGTTGAATGTCAATACCTATCAGCAATTCTCGTTTTGACGGAGATTAATTGTTTCTTATTATTTGAAATTCAGCCGGAATGCTGTTTTTTTTGCAGGCTAAAGCCTGTACTCCGAACTAAGGATGAAGTCACGTGGGTCAAAATGAGAATTGCTGAATACCTATTGATTTATGCTGAACAGAACCGCATCACGGGAATGGAAAGCCGTAATCCATCTGCGTATGATTCCAATCAGATGACAAAAACAGCATGAATTAACATAGCAACTAACACCCCGATGATCATACCCACTAACACTTCAAAAGGGGTGTGCCCCAGAAGCTCAACAAGGCGGCGTTCGGAAAGCCGGTGTTTTTTGAACAGCTCATCGAGTATCTGGTTTAATATTTGCGCCTGAAGTCCGGCGGCCCGTCGCACACTTTGCGCATCAAACATCACAACGATTGCAAATGCCAGAGTAACCGCAAACAGCGAATTGCCTGTTCCGTTTCGAAGGGCTACAGATGTCACCAGCGCTGCAGCCATGGCGGAATGGGAACTGGGCATGCCGCCGGGACTGATCAGGTATCCGAAATTGACACGATGAGTGCGTATGATAAAACAGATACTTTTGATTATCTGCGCCATTAACCATGCGCAAAACGCCGCCCAGATTGTTGGGTTAAAAAACCCGTTTGTCCAAAATGAATTCATATCTCAGTATTAGTGTCTATTCAGCACCAAAGGCACAGAGGCACAAAGGCACAAAGTTTATTTGCTGCTTATCTTTTTGCGCAAACTACTAAGCATTCGTTCTATTTCTCTGCTGAACTCATACACTTCTTCGAAACTGTCAGCCGACAAGTATTCAAGATTTCGAGAGATTTCCAGTTGAGTTTGTATTTCGCAAACTGAAGCCATTGCTATCTGCAAGAAGCGATGATACTCATTGGTTGATCTTCTGCCGTAACCCTCTGCTATATTGCTCGGGATAGAGACAGCAGAACGTCTGATTTGTGATGTTAATCCAAAAACTTCTCCTTAGGATATACCTTTGTACGCCGATAAATCTCCGTAACGAAGCGCATCGACTTTTGCCAGACAATCAGATCTCTATACGTTTTCATTGTTTTGTCTGCTTTGTGCCTCTGTGCCTTTGTCCCTTTGTGCCTGAGCAGTTACGTATTAGTATGCGTTTTCACGGTTGAAAAATGTTTTCAAAATAATTTTAAAATCAAAGGCTAATGACCAGTGTTCAAGATAATAAAGATCATATTTAACACGTTCCCGAATATCAGTGTTGCCGCGCAACCCATTAATTTGAGCCCATCCAGTCATGCCGGGTTTGGATACATGCCGCCACATATACCGGCTAATGCCTTCTTTGAACTGTTCAACAAAACATGGCCTTTCCGGACGCGGCCCTACCAGACTCATCTCTCCCTTAAGGACATTCCAAAGTTGTGGAAGTTCATCGAGATTGTAACGACGGAGAAAAGCGCCGATCGCGGTTCTGCGCGGATCATCTTTAACAGTCCATACCGGCCCGACATCGGTTTCCGCATCCACTTTCATGGACCTGAATTTAATCAGTGTAAAATCTTTACCATCTTCTCCGCATCGAACCTGGCGAAAAAAAACAGGGCCGGGTGAGCATTTTTTTATCAGAATCGCAAACGCGATCATGAACGGTGTGGCTATAACAAAACACGTCAAAGCGCCAGTCACGTCTTCAATGCGTTTGAACAACCGATTCCAGAATTTATCCAGCGGC
>CAZBGF010000263.1:0-3577 GCA_964491255.1 uncultured Verrucomicrobiota bacterium | reverse complement strand
TGCGGCAAGCGACCACTTGGCGGCTCTGCCGCCGACGTGGCAGTCTAAATGCCTACAGCCTATCTACCTGAACAGTTACCGTACCACAGTGTATTATACACTAAAAATACATTCTGTCTGCAATCATATACTGAAATTCCTGACCCTCTATCTCGTTCGGCTTTGTGTGATGTATTATTTTTTTCAATTCTTCAGCATGTCTCCTTTTCTGCCTGGAAATCAACATGGCTCTTGCGCCGGCTAATGCTCCGTTGCCGAACCGAACAAATTTGTCTATATCTGTTTTCGGTAGTAATCCAATGGCCATGGCGTTCTCTATGTTCATATAATTACCAAAGCCGCCTGCTAAATAGATTGTCTGTACCTCATCAAGATCTGTTTCGTAGTACTTGACCAGAAGATCCTGATCAATCCGAAGACCAGCTTTTGCCATTATCAATTGATTGATATCATCCTGCGAGATACTGATATTATCGGTCAGGTGATAATTCTCCTTAACACGAGCTCTTTCGCTCATGATACCATTTCGCAACATTTCAGCGAGCAAATCTATTACACCGGAACCACAGGTGCCCAACGGAGGTTTGTCTCCAAGTGTTTTGAATTGTGCTTTGCCGTCATCTATTTGCACTTGCGTTATAGCCCCCTCAATGGCTCCAACACCGCACCTGATTTGATAGCCTTCATATGCGCCGCCGGCAGCGCATGAAGCCGTAATTATTTTCTCTTTGTTTCCGATTGCAACTTCCCCATTTGTGCCTATATCAATAATTATTCCTATTTCATCAGCATCATATAACTTTGTAGCAATTATGTCTGCAATGCAATCCGACCCGGCATGGCCACCGATTAACGGCGCCCCATAAACTATAGCCTTTGGATGTACGGCTATTCCAAGTGTCACCGCATTGCATGTTAATGCTTCCTTATTGTCAGGTTCAAATGGAATTACGCCCAGATTATGTACGCTCTGGTTAAAAAATATGTTTCTCATAGTGCTGTTGCCCACAGCCATAACATCATAAATATTTTTGCTGATTTCGCCTTTTTTAAAACCAGATTGTTTTTCCAGCTCCTCTAAGCTTTTATTCACTCCGTCAATAACAGAGTTGTGTAATTCTTTTAATCCATCCTCGTGATCCATCGTATAGCCAACTCTGGAAATAACATCATTGCCATAAGCAATTTGAGGGTTCTTGCTGGCCATTGGCTTACCGATATTTCGCCCTGTCTCCAGATCAACAACCTGCATGACCAGTGTAGTCGTGCCGACATCTATTGCTAACCCTAAAATTTGCCCGCAATACTCCCCCATATCCTCACCTGTGTGGTACACAACTCTGCCATCCTTTTTGGAAACACACGGACATAATTCCGTGTTTGTTTCCACAACATCTGTCAGAATCGTATATTTCCCGAAATCAGGCATGAAAACCCTGATGTTTTTGACATTTTGATAGACTTTTGCCTGGCATGCCAATCTTTGATCGTGCCGCAGTTTGCCGTCCTGCAGAAAGCTTGTTTCAATGGCTGACATTTCCGACAGATATTCCGAGCCTTGATCAACTCTTATAATGTCCTTCCCGCATGTTCCATGGCCGCCGCATTCGGAATCTATTTCCACACCGCCTGTCTTTCTGATATGCCACAGAACGCTTTCACCAACGGTTATGTCTATTCCATCTTTTCCATTTGCGTATTGCGGGAAATACATTTTCGCCATTTCAGTCTCCTCCTTAAACCACGCCAACATCGTAAAAACGGCCCCTTCGCCATTTTTCGTATTTCTTCCATTCCTTCTGCCTGTTAATTAAAGGCTCGATCTGTTTCCCTGTAACCCTGATAAGCAAATCATCATCAGCCAGCAATGGATTTTTCGAAATTGTTCCTTTCGTAAGAAACTCATATGCTTCGTTAATCATCTGAAACTTTTCCGTGCTGCCACTGCCCGTATCAGGATGATACCGTTTTGCCAACTTGCGATAAGCCTTATGAATATCGTCAGGAGTTCTTCCCAATGTTAAAAGAACAAGCTTGGCTCTTTCCTCCAAAGTGACTCCATTGATGTCATCAATGTTATCAAATGCTAACGCTAAGGTGTTCATCTAAAAGTTCCATCACCTGATCTTTGCTTTGTATACTGGTTGTGGCTGCCGCGACTTTTCCATTCTTGAAATATACAGTGAATGGTAAGCCCATGAAAGACGCGCATTCCGGCAAAGTCTTGACAAACTCTGCCGCGGAGATGTCAAAATCCTGATCTCGTAACACAACATGTGAATACTTGCCTTCTATTTCTTCCATGATCCGATAAACGGGAATACACATCGGCCCCATTCGTCCGCAACAAATCATGACATTCTCATTGTTTTCCAGGATTTCCTTAACCTCTTCGTCTGTTTCCAGATGTTTCAAATTTGTGTCCAGCATCTTAATCCTCCTTTTACCGTTTTGTTAAACTTCACCCCGCTCATGGCGCGGCAAGTTCGAATTGTGTCTCATCATTCCTTCATGCCAAGGTATCGTTCCACGTCCATCGCGGCCATGCATCCATGGCCTGCAGCCACGACCGCCTGTTTGTAAACAGGGTCACGAACATCACCGCACGCAAACACACCCGGCATAAATGTTTTGGAAGTGCCTGCTTCAACTTTAATAAATCCATCTTTGTCTGTTTCAATCAGATTTTTAAAAACATCAGTTTTAGGATCATGGCCAATCGCAACGAAAATACCATCACAGCGGATTTCGCGGGTTTCCCCTGTCTCGTGATTCTTTAAGACAGCGCCCGTTACAACATTATCGCCGGTTATCTCTTCTATAACCCATGGAATCATCCATTCGATCTTTGGATTTTTTTTTGCCTTTTCCTTTTCAATGGGAGCCGCTCGCAAATAAGCCCGCCTGTGAACAATCGTTACCTTACTCGCAAATCGGGTGAGAAATACAGCGTCCTGCATAGCAGTATTTCCCCCGCCGACAACCAGAATTTCCTTGTCGCGGAAAAACGCGCCGTCACATGTGGCGCAGCCTGATACGCCTTTTCCGTAAAATTTTGCTTCCGTGGGAATAGGTAGACGTCTTGCCTCAGCTCCTGTCGCGATTACCAGAGTTTTTGTGTCAATTTTTTCAGCGCCGGCTCCGACCTCGAAAATATCATCCCGTTTCTTGACCTCTTCGACAGCTTCCGTTTTAAAACGCGTTCCGAACCGTTCCGCCTGTTTGCGTAACCGATCCATAAGTTCCATGCCTGAGACCGGTTCTGGAAAGCCGGGATAATTCTCCACTTCATTGGAAACGATGAGTTGTCCGCCCGGCACGAGCCCTTCAAATACCAGCGGTTTCAATCCCGCGCGCGCTGTATATATAGCCGCCGTCAACCCAGCCGGTCCTGATCCTGCAATAATTATATTTTCCATACATCCCTCCTGATTAGTCATTACGTTCTGTCAAGAATTCCAAATCTCTGTGCGCGCAACGTATTGCATATTAGGCGCTTACATCGACACAGGCGTTCTCCCACCATAGAAGCCTGTTTTTCTGAACTTCAAGATGTCTCTCGCCCGCGCTCCCGCGC
>CAZBGF010000262.1:3007-3582 GCA_964491255.1 uncultured Verrucomicrobiota bacterium | reverse complement strand
GTTTCAATAACTGCATACGACTTCATCTTTTTTATCCCTTAGTGCAAAATTATGGCATTCACGATATGAGTATCTGACAAGGCTTGATGACTCATGTCGTTTTTTTAATTTTTAAGTTTATTTTTAAATAACGCTTTATCTTAACGGAGATAAGATAAATGTCAAAAGAAATTTTACAATAAATTTTTTTGGATATTATTTATGCAAGCGTTGTCTTGGGCAGACGTCATACTCTTTTTGCAGCAAGAGACTGCTGCCATTTTTTCGTATCTCGTATTTCGCTTCACGCTTCACGAACGACGCTTCACGCTTTCTACTCCCACACCCCGATACTTTCTTCTATTCCTACATGACCGGAGTATATCCTGACTCACCCAGTTTCATATAAGAGAGCGAGTAATCACTGCCCGATAGCTGAATATACCAGTAACCGGTAAGCTCGTGATAGACCGTCACATCAGCCTTGCCATCGCCGTCATAATCCGCAGGCACGGGAGTATATCCTGATTCACCTAATTTCATATAAGAGAGCGAATAATCACTGCCTGAGAGCTGGATATACCAGTAACCGGTAG
>CAZBGF010000262.1:0-2907 GCA_964491255.1 uncultured Verrucomicrobiota bacterium | reverse complement strand
CTTCCTGATAAACCGCGACATCAGCTTTGCCATCGCCGTCATAATCCGCAGGCACGGGAGTATATCCGGACTCACCGAGTTTCATATAAGAGAGCGAATAATCACTGCCCGATAGCTGGATATACCAGTAACCGGTAGCTTCCTGATAAACCGCGACATCAGCTTTGCCATCGCCGTCATAATCCGCAGGCACAGGAGTATATCCGGACTCACCCAGTTTTTGATAAGCGAGCGAGTAATCATTGCCTGATAGCTGGATATACCAGTAACCGGTAGCTTCCTGATAGACCGCGACATCAGCCTTGCCGTCACCGTCAAAATCGCCGACCACAATACTGGTGTCCAGACTGATCTCCTGGCCATATATTCCTGTGTCGGTTCCCACCATCAGCTCATCCCAATAGAGCACATTTATTTGAGTGCCTTCCGGATATGCCATTGAACTTGAAGTAAGCCACTTTGCTCCATTTTTTGGGAGAGCATATAGTTGTATTCCTACCGCAATAATCGGGATGTGATCATTGTTAGCAGGATCAGGATCTTCGCCGACACTGATCACAGGCCCCCGCCAATTCGGATTAGCCATTGGACGTGCATCATCCGGCAATCCTGTGGTGGTTAAGGCGGTCCAGGTTGACCCATTTGCTTCTTTATAGAAAAACACAGGTTCATTGTTAGTAGTCATGCCGGAAGCGTAGATACTGTTATCGTTCAGATCAACGGCCAGATCGCGTATGCTGACGGGATCTGTGGATAGCGACACATGAGTCGAATTAGTCAGGGTAACGCGATAAACGTGGCCACCTGAAGCGCTATTAGTATCATAAGCCGCGGCAATGTATGCGACATTGGTTCCGTTTTCGGTAACCAGCACAATATCGTTAACATTAACACCGTTTATATCTGTGCCTAACTCTCTGTTTGTCCATGTGTTTCCGCCGTCAGCGCTGTAAAGAAGTCCGCCCAGGTAGCCTGATACATTATAATAGATTCCGGCGAACACATCATTGTTAACTTCAAGTGCTGAAAAATAAAACTCGGAATTTGCTCCTTCCGGAGCCTGATAACAGCAAGTCCAGTTGGAGCCACCGTCAGTTGTCTTATAGATACGGTTATTGGCCGCATAAGCGGTTAATCCGCTTGGATCAGATCTGTCCACAGCTACTGAATAGTAAGGCGAGCCATTACCAAGCGGGAACATGCCGTTTTGCGTCCATTGCGGATTGTCAGGAAAACCTGTTGCGCGTCGGATGCCGGATTTTGAAGCTGCCCATGCCACGTCTTTGGCATCCGTCATATCAAAATCCTGAACTTGAACGGCTTCAACACCCTGGTCTATTTCAAAAAGATCAACGCCGGCGTTTGTGCTTGTGCCAATGCCCTGGTCAGTTGTCATATAAAGAATGTTATTATTTAATGGATCGACTTTAACTTCACCGTCGTTTGGATGCGTTTCAGCAGTGCCGCCCAACGGAAAATTAGACCATGATCCATTCACACCCTTGTTTGTGCTCGCGGCTGTTCCATAATAAACGTTATAAGCATTCGTATCGCCTATTGTCGCAATATTGCCTCCGCCGGTACCAATAGCGCTTGTGTCGACCACTGTCCATGAGGTCCCGTCATTATCAGAATAAGCAACAATCTTGTTTGTTATTGATGAACCAACGAACAGTCGGCCATCAGGTCCAATGCCGAGTTCTTTTCTCGCAGTCCAGCTCGTGGACGCAGGCGGTAATAAAATGGTTGAAAATGTGGTTAATTCGGACAACGCATTATACGCGCTGGATGATTTTCTGATGCCGTTTGTGCCGTCACAGTCCAGGATATAGACGCAATTATTCACAGGATGAATAACCATGGCTAAAAAGCTTTGAGTAGAGGGAACGCCTATGCTGACAGGAGAAACCGTGCTTTGCGAGAAGGTTCCATCGGCAGTAATGGTTCCGAAAAAAAGTTTATTAGTTCCATTAGGTGATGATCCGCCAATAGTCAGCAGAACCGACTCTTTAATCAGAAGAGTGATGAAATTTACTGGACCTGGCGCTGTTTCCTGCTTGAGTCTGCTTGTTACAGCCGGTTGTGGGCTGGTACTGCTGGTAATATTGGTTACCAATGTGTTTGCAGTCATCGCGCAACTTAACAGTCCATCCTCATGTGTGATGAATAATTGGCCTGACTGTTCATGGCCGGCGATTGCATTAACAGTTCCCATGCCAGCCTTAGCGTCAAAATCAGGCACAACGCTGAAGAAAAAATTATTCGTACTGAACAGATTGTCCGTAGAATGATCAACATCCCCGTAAAAGATAGAATTCGCACTCTCGGTCGAGATAAAAATGCGCGATTGATTGATTGCGTTACTTAGTTCTATCACGGAAATGGACGTGATTCTTCCGCCGTAAACAGCCTGGATCTCCGCTACAGCGCTCTCGTCCGCACCTGTCATTTCAGGCAGTATCAGCATTGATAATATGCAAATTCCCGCTAAAATACGCTTTACCCCATAATCTTTGATACACGCACTCATCATTTATCCTCCTGATTTAATTAGATCCTGTCCGAAAAGCCTTTTAACCGCGGATTGTCACGTCGCCTCCGGCTGAGCCGGATCGGGCAAGTGACCGCTTGCCTCGCGACGCGGATAATGCGGATAAAGACCAAGAATTTCGTGCTCAGCTGTTAAAACATAACTACGAAAAGCGCGAAAATTCCCTGCCGTCGCGTCGAAACCCCGAACGCGCTGACGCGCTTCGGGGTGATTATGAATGAAAATGTAATTTTCACTCATTAATTATGAGTTAATATCATAATCATCAATAACAAACAAGTCTTATTTATAATTATCAATTTTTTGGGCACTGTCAAGAAAAGTGTGTACTTTTAGATAGAAGCGGATCGCCGATA
>CAZBGF010000261.1:0-3582 GCA_964491255.1 uncultured Verrucomicrobiota bacterium | reverse complement strand
AGGCACAAAGTTTTTAAGAATTAAGAATTTTAGACAGCCTGCCCGTGGGACCGCCCTGCGGCCAGGGAATTAACAAAATAAACGGAATTATCTGTGCCATCTGTGAAATCTGTGGTTACTCCCCATTTTCTCCCATATTATTTTGTCCATTTTGTTAATTCTGTCAAAACTTTCAAGTATGCTTAGTTAGACTTTGCCCCTTTGTTACTCTGTGCCTTTGCGCCTATCTGAGTTATTATTGATTTAACTCATAAATTCGGCTGACCCCGTATAAAGTCAAATCCGGATCAATGCTGACAGGCAGACCAGATCCGCTCAACACCCAATTCGCGTATCCACCAGTTGCGCATAATCGCACACTGCGGCTTTTCAAATCCTTTCGCAAGTGACTAATAATTTCACGAACCATGCCGCGATATCCCAGCCTGGCACCAATTAATATGGCTTCCTTTGTACTTTTGCCAATGGCATTTTTCAAAACGTCATTCTTTTTGCCGACTGCGACAGAGATTTTACGCGTTCCGCCTCCGCGTACAGGCACAATATGAATGGAAGACTCGCGATGGCTAAAAGATAAATGGGGAAGAAGCGCTGTCCGTTCGGCCAGATAATCAGTCATTAAAGGCAATCCCGGGGCAATTACTCCGCCAAGATACGTATTTTCCTTGGAAATCACATCAAAAGTTAAAGCGGTTCCAAAATCAGCCACAACAACAGGTGTCCCATAACGCTCAGCCGCAGCACAGGCATTAGCAAGACGATCAGCCCCGATTTGGTCCGGTTCAGGATAGTCAATCTCAATCCCCAGATTCATACGGCAATTAATTCTCAAAGGTTTCCGCCCCGCGACATTAGTCAATTCACGAGTCCAAAGATGATTCAAGGCCGGCACCACTGAACATATTATCGCTCCATTAACTTTTCGAGCCCGAACCAATCCAGTCAGAGCATCGGAAATAACCTTTCGATTCTGACCTTTAGTGACTAAACAGGAGCTATGAGATAAAACCCCTTTACGAGCAAGAGCAAACCGAGTGACAGTGTTTCCTATATCAACCACAATAATGGGAAATGTATTCATCGTTAAAAATATCCGTAGTCAGTCGACCGTAGTCCGTTGTCAGTTGTCAATAATCAGCTTTCCATCCTCCACGAGCGCCAATCTCGGCGAATAATCCGTAGATATAAACACCCCCTTTTCTTTAAGCAACGGACAACTGACTACGGACAACTGACATCCTCTACACTCCGTCTAGCCCATTCCTCCATAACCCAGTGTTTATCGCCTTGCTTAACAATGTTATAACACACATCTAATTCCTTCAACACATGAATAAGTATATCATCACACGCAATGGTTATCCCCTCCAATCGACATGATGTGGCAAGTCCCTCTCCAACAGACCGAAAATCATTTTCGTCATGAGCAACATTAACACCAATACCCACTACGGCGTAAGCCTTTAAATCACTGCGCATTCCAGAGTCGACCAGAATTCCCGCGATTTTCCTGCCGTTCGCAAGAACATCATTAGGCCATTTAAGTGTAACATTATTAACCCCGGATTTTTCCAATGCCCTTGCCGACGCAACAGCCGACAGCATATTGACTAATATCGAATCCGCAAACGTCTCTTCTGGATACAGTAACACCGAAAGATAAAGGCCTTTATCTTTCAGGGAAAGCCATTGCTTGCCCATCCTGCCCCGTCCATGAGTCTGTTGATCGGCTGAAACAGTATAGCCCTCAGGTGCGCCGACTACCGCCTGTCGCTTAAGAACGTCATTTGTCGAATCCACAACATCATAAATAAAAAACGGATTCCCAAGAATATGATTTTCCGCCAAAGCATTGGTTATACGTCGAATCCTTTTATCCAAAACGGCACGCTTCCCAAAACACCTCATCCACTCATCCTCTCATTCACTCTTCTGCTCAATCACTTCAAGCGAGAGATCAACAGAACGTACTGAATGCGTCAGACAACCCAACGAGATGGCATCTACACCGGTTTGAGCAACAGTCTTAATATTTTCAAGTGTAATTCCACCGGAAACCTCCACTTGGCATTGTCCAGCGCAAAGTCCCACGCACCGCTGCAATTGATCAGGCAGCATGTTATCCAAAAGTATCCAATCCGGCGATGCTGCGAGAACGTTTTGCAGTTCCGATTCCGATTCAACTTCCACTTCAACAGGGATACCCGAGCAATTTTCACGCACCTTCACAACCGCTTCGGCAAGATCGGAGCCTGCTTTCCGAGCCCATATCTTTCTATGATTGTCCTTAATTAAAACTCTGTCATAAAGCCCCATCCGGTGATTGACGCCTCCCCCGCAAACCACAGCATATTTTTCCAACCGTCTTAACATCGGAGTGGTCTTTCGAGTATCGAGAATTGTGATATTATACGAACTGACAGCTTCGACAAATTGATCTGTTAAGGTGGCTATCCCTGACATTCTCTGCATAAAATTTAAAGCCGTTCTTTCACCCGCCAGGATTCCATAAGCCCGCCCGCGCACAGTCGCAATGGCCTGATCCGCCGCTGCCCTCTGCCCGTCCGGAACCGCAACATCAAATTGAATATCCGGATCAATCTCCTTGAAAACAATTCTCGCCACTTCGGAGCCTGACACCACAATTTGCTCGCGGGAAAGGATAACAGCACACACTCGGCACTCCTGGTCCAACAGCGACTGAGTTGTGATATCACCGGACCCGATATCTTCTTTGAGTGCCTGCCTGACAATGTCAGAAACAAACGGAGCGCATGACAACCACTGATGTTCAATAGAATTTGGATTCATCAAACTATCCTTCGTCACTATTAAAAAAATATTTTTCTAACCACTAATAGACACGAATAAAGACAAAAACATTATTGGCTTCACGCTTTACGCTCTTCCATTAACTATTATCCTTGTCACCTTTATCTTCCAACCCTGTTCTTCCCTCTTCCTTTTCCTCTTCCTTTTCCCCTTCCGCTTTGCCCTTTTTAAACTCGTTAAGACTCCTTCCTAACGATCGCGCTAATTCCGGCAATCGTTTAGCGCCGAACAGGAGAAGAACAACAAGAATAACAACAATAATTTCCAACGGCCCTACTGTCCATCCTATACTCATAACAGCACTCCTTCTTTTAGATATGAAAAAACCCGGGAAACTATTAAGATAGTAGTATTCAGCCATACGCACTACAAGTTCATTTAACCCAATTTTTGCATTAAGAAAGCGCAAGAGAAAATAATTTTGCAATAACTGTCTCGTATATAGGTTGATTAGGCTGAAGGCTATTAGCCTGAATTATTCATGAAAAATGTTGAATATGTTATAATATATTAAAGATGAAATGGTTACGAAAGCTGTGATTGAAAACTCTTTTTTTGTATGAATATCAGAAATACATTTGAAAATTATTCAACGTTTTTCACCAAAGGTGCGGTCATAGCACTGCAATCTTTTCGTTATCAAGGGTTTGCGGTATGCTTATACAGCGTCACCCTTGATGCCTTGATCTTGCAGCACTCTGACCGCATGAATAAATCAGGTTAGGAAAGACAAAAAAATAATCCGACCTA
>CAZBGF010000260.1:0-3584 GCA_964491255.1 uncultured Verrucomicrobiota bacterium | reverse complement strand
CCTATTCTTCATTTAAAGGGTGTAGAAGAGAGATGGACTAAGGGTCAAGAGTAGACTTGACCCCTTTTCATTTGAACTTATTGCTTCTCAACCCTCTTTTTACCCTGCTGATTGCATTGCTCACGGATCTGCTCAGGGGGTCGGTCCAAGCTAACCGATTAAAACTATTAAAGAAGATTCAAGAATATGTGGCTATTTAACCCCTATATCTTACTTTTTAGGGGCAAGAAGAACATTATTCGCAGAACTCCATGGGTACTTTTAATTTTTATAACGCGCTTTTCGGGGTCGAAAAGGACGATATGTGGCCTGAAAACAGACGTTCTGGGGGTATTATATCTGTATAATCAATGTGATAGCTTGGCCCAAGCCCAGTCCGCAAAATTCAAAAAGAAACGGTGGTGAGAATGAAGAATCCATTTTGCCTTTCGGACGAAGATTTGAGAACTCTGCTCAAAGCATATACAGCCTGGTATCAAGGTGCGGAAAAGGAAAAAGAATACGCGGTAAAGCAGGAAAAAAATGCAGAGGATATTAGGTCTAATCTTTTAAATAAATCATACCTTGAAGAGCAGCAGAAAGAGAGACTAATACAAGATATCCTTGCGTATTCGAAAACTCTCGAAGGGCCTGCCAACATACGGATTGGGGAACCAAGGGTGAAAGGACAATTGGAAAATATAAAGAGGAACCTCCTTTATCTGATTGATTCTCCTGATGATCCTATCAAAAAAGCGGCACGTATCCTTGAAGGGGATTATAAAATTCCTATTTTCGCAAAGGCATTTTGGACGCCTATATTTCAAGCGCAGTATCCGGAAATTCTACCCAACTGGAATAATAAGATCGAGAGCTTTCTGAAAAAGGTCGGGATCAACTTGCAGACCTCCAAACTATCCATCCAAGAAAAATATAGTTTTCTTTCTGACGCTTTCATTTATCTACATAAATTAGATCCAAAACAGAATTTTTATAATATCAACCATTTGATGCATTATGGAACAGAGATAGAAGAGGGCTCTAAACTTGTTGAAAAGCTGCTGCAAAACCAATTGGGAGGTACAGATGAAGATGATCCAGCTGCACAGATAGCAAGATGGCGGAAGGAGCATGTAACTGATGAGCGGATAAAAAAGCGGCAGGATTCAGAAAGTGAAGCTCGAAAACTATTAAGCACTATGGCCGGCAAGTTTCAAGAAGATGAATTGAGAGAGTTTCTAAGGCTAATAAATCAAGACTATTGGAAAGGAAAAAATTATCAAACTCGATTTAGTATGGCCTACTCTGGATATAATACCAAACGTCTCGTAGAGCAATTAGAGTTCGTAAACGATTGGATGTATCGCATTTGGAATGTTCCTGAGGCCGAAATAAGAAACCTCCTTGACTCATTTTATACTGAGAAACCTATAAAAAATGCTGGGACAGCATTTCCTTCCGTAATCCTTTACTTGCGCGATCCTTCCAAGTTTAACCTTTGTTTTAAAAAAATGGAACAAGGCCTTATAAGGCTTACTGGTTTTAAAGAACGCGGCTATTCTGGAAGTTTCTATTTAAAATATAACTCGAAGGTGAATGAGCTAAAAGAAAAATACAAATTATCTCCGCAAGAAGTAGACATTCTTTTGTGTATAGATGAAGAAAAATCTCCCACAGATGAAATAAATCCTGACTGTCCTTTCGACAAAAAAACATTCGAACTGTTATCGGGCCTTTATAGTAATCCTCAAAAAGATTTTTATCGCGCCAACAAGGATGACTTTAAAAACTATCTGGAGACGCCATTTCAAGATCTGTTCCATAAAATCGCTAAAGAACTTCCCATGGAGGTTAAGAATTATCTTGAGCTGGAAAAACAATTATTTAGCCGTATATTGAAAAATGACTGGGGGAAAGGGGGCGCATGGGATTTTTATTGGGGTGAATTATATCCAAAGGGAGGTAAGCGTATAAGCGATCCACAGCTATTCATGTGGATAAATCGAGATAGGCTTGAATTTGGCTTTTATATTGGGGAATACGGGAGTGATCAGCGTATTAGGTTCACGCGAAATGCTCAGGCAAACCATAAGATACTGTATAATATACTGAATGAAAGCTTGGCTGGTAGGAATGTTCAATACGGTGAGCATGACGAGTTTGTCGGCGGCACCAAGGGAATAGGGACAGACGAATCAAGACCAGTCCTTCGAGATTGGCTTAAAAATCCTGAGGAGTCGGGAATCCATGCAGCAATATACCTCCCCAGGGGGGCGGTTCTTCAACATTCTGCTGAACAGTTATCAAAGGAAATTATTCAGACATATCAGGCGCTCTTCCCGCTTATTTTACTCTCAATACTTGATGATCCAATGCCTGCAATAGCAGACTATATTGGTGAAGGGCCGACGGGTGTAATAAATCGGGAATACCCTTTAAGTGAATTTGCGGAAAACACCTATTTCGATGAAGGTTCCTTGGAGCGATGGATTCGGGCTATTGAACGTAAGGGACAAGTTATCATTTACGGCCCTCCAGGAACTGGTAAAACATTCATGGCAGAGCATCTTGCTCGACATCTCATTGGTGGAGGTGACGGATTCTTTGAAATCGTTCAGTTTCACCCGGCATATGCTTACGAGGACTTCATGCAGGGCATCAGGCCGTGGACGCGTCCCGATGGCAGTCTTGAATACAAGATGATGGACGGAAGGTTTCTGGGGTTCTGCAGACAGGCCGAAGGCAGGACCGGTCTTTCAGTCCTGATTATAGATGAGATCAACCGTGCAAACATCGCGCGAGTGTTCGGCGAACTGATGTACCTCCTCGAATACCGCAATCGGGAAATCCCCCTGGCAAGTGGCGGCAAGCTGAAGATTCCATCCCAGGTGCGGATAATCGGCACAATGAACACCGCCGATCGTTCCATCGCCCTTGTTGATCATGCACTGAGGCGCCGCTTTGCATTCTTGGCTCTTTACCCCGATTATGAGATCCTCAAAAGCTATCACAGCAAAGAAGAAACAGGTTTTGCGGCTGAAGGTCTGATAGAGACCCTGAAAGAGCTCAATACGAGAATAGCTGACCGCAACTACGAAATCGGTTTGAGCTTCTTTCTTCGCAAGGACATAGGCGAACAGATAGAAGATATCTGGAGTATGGAAATAGAGCCTTATCTGGAAGAGTACTTCTTCGACCAGCCCGCAAAGACGGACGAGTTCAGGTGGGCTAAAATCGCCGAGAAAATATTGGGGTGAGGTGTTTTTCATGGGTCGGATCGTACTCACCGAATACAGGAAGGAATCCATTCCAAAAGACGAACTTCCCCGAAACACGGGGGAGTACCTATGGCGGAACTACAGGAATGTGGTTTCAGTGGAGCCTCCTTCCTTCAAAACCGAAAATTCCTGGCAGCTGACCTCGGAAGGATGGGTCGGGCACATTCCACTGCCAGACGGGCCGTCGATTTATCTGAAACCCAGGGTTGAACTTTCCAATCTCTTTCGAATGTGGGAGTACGCCTATCGTCTGAAAAGGTTCCAATTTTTAGATGGGATGGTAGGGTGCGACTCCCTGGAAGATTTCTACGAGAACATTGCAGGTGT
>CAZBGF010000259.1:0-3589 GCA_964491255.1 uncultured Verrucomicrobiota bacterium | reverse complement strand
TCTAAGGGCGCATGTCATACTCAAAAAGATAGCAATCAGAAAGAAGTACACCCCTGTTTTAAGAGAAGATGTTATAACAAATTGATTGTTTGTAAGCACAAGAAGAATAACAGTAACAAAAATATCCAGCATAGACCACTTGCCTAACGGGCCCACCATTGTGATCAGTTTTCCCCTTTTATTTTTATTTCTACAGATAAACCAGCTGTAAAAAAGGACTGCAAGCTTCAGAAATGGGAATACTATTGAAAAAGAAAAAATCAGTATTGCTATATAAATTAAATGATGGTTCCACATAACCAGTACCGAGTTAGGCAGGGTAAAGGTATATGCGGGTTTCATAAATACCTTTGCAGTATAAAATGGGGCAATCAGCGCTGAAATATTGAATAGAATGGAAAGGATGAGCAGTATTAATAATATAATACTCGACTTCCCAAAACTCTCATAAAGAGTTTCTGTTTTGTTGTCAATGTGGCTCATGAGGATGTTTTTTTTCGCGCCCGCTCTCCCGCGTTTGCGGGATTACTCAAGATATCAAGATTCTAAGAAAAGAAAATTTAAATATTAACTCTGTAAATCGGGATCGAACCACGACATGTCTTTCGGATGCGAAAATCAGGCGTAAGCCCAAAATTATCGTTTCTATCATTAATCCCATATTTTGCAGTTGGCAAGTGTCTCAGAACGAAACAGACGTGGTGCAATTACCAACCCCTTGTGGTTCCAGTTAGGCCGCTGGAGCGGCAGCTCTTACTCGTAATCCTAATCATAATCTTAATCTTCGGATTTTATGTTCCTGAAACAAGAAAGATTAAGCGTATGATTACGATTAAGATTATGAACTTTGAAATTCCTATACATTCAAGTTAGGCATTTAGACTGCCACGTCGGCGGCAGAGCCGCCAAGTGGTCGCTTGCCGCAAAGCGGCGACGCGATAGGTCGGATTATTTTTTTGTCTTTCCCCTGGCCGACGCTCGGGCAGGCTAATAGCCTTCAGCCTAATCAACCTATATACGAGATAGTTGCTACCGAATTATTTCTCTTGCGCTTTCTTAATGCAAATTTCGGATTAATAAATATACTCATATCATAATACCAGTAATCGATTTCCTTTAAAAGCGAAAAACAGGGGTGAAAATAAGCTCTGAGAACTTGATGCCTAAATTATCCCCACACGGAAAATGGGTGTATGTCTTGGTTCTTTTTCTCTTTCCCGGGATCGGGTCCTCCGCAAACCACCTTCCCGTTTCTGTCCATGAAGACACCGTTAAGGTGGACTGCGACTCCACTTTCGTCGGTGCCGAATATACCGTGAGAGCAACCGATCTGACAGTGCTTCTGTGTCCTGATTCTCATGTCTCTGCATAGCTGCCTTCTTCCAAAATCATTCGAAAGGCGGCAGCTCGCGCTGTATTCGCGAAGCCGGTAACGGGAATTGCGCCAATAATCGTTAGCAAAGCCAGCAACTGGATTCCTGTATTCATAAGCATCAGTAGGAATAGATTCCAGAAATTCCCGCTTGTCATCTGCCAACTGCTCTTTATCGCTGCCACCGCACCCTTTTTCTCCTCCAGCATTATTAAAGACACAAAAAGCAGTTTGATGTACAGGTAAGCGCCGGGAAGGAAGAAAAAGAAAAAGGCCAACAGCTTCACAATTGCCAGCACTACGTGAATAAAGGCAATGTATACAAGAGTGTAGATCGGCCTCCTTTTCTCTTGCCTGTTTTTTACTGCCCAGTTTGCATACATAAGCAGGATGATGGTAAGAAGGGCGATAATAGGAAAAATATACATTCCAAATCTCATGAGTTTGTGTATCAACATGCCAGTCTTCGCTGTCACTTCCAGCGATATCTCCTCTAACTTGACCGGATCATTCTCCGAAAAAGCAGTCACGAAACTACGTGCCGTAATCCTCAATTCATTTATGTCTTCACGGACAAGTATCCGCGGAACAATTTGAAACACAACGATAATGCCGGATATCAGACAGAGCGGTATCCACCACTTGGAAAAGGATCTCCAAGCCAAAGCATAACAGCTGATAACGTTAAATTTCATATCTTGCAATGTCTTCACGTGTATATAGGTCGAGTCTCAACGGTGTCTTGACTTTGTGTTTTCGTATCATTTTAGATTTACCTCGATATTTTATCTGTTTGACCCTGAGTTCTCAAGATAAGTCTATCAAAATGTCTTGTTTTTTATTCGTCGGTTTGACCATGAATCCCTTGGAGAAAGAATCAACGGAACAGGTGCTGAATTTGATTTTTGCGGGTCAACCCTGATTCTTGAAAATAGACGCATATTACGATAAAGCTTGATAATTCAAGGAATACTTGGCAATAACATAAAAGGATCAACTATGATCACAAAATTAAAACAAAAATACATTGGAATTGAACAAGAGCTTGAAAGACGAATTCTTCATGGTCTTACCTGTCAATGGGAGAGAGAATCATGGGTGCTATCGAATGCGTACACGAATAAGATGCGCTTACCGATTTTTGTTTTGAAAAACATCAAGAATTATCATGCTTCCTGGTCAAGGAAAACCCGGGAGATTGTATTCAGCAGGAATTTTGTGTTAAACCATCCTTGGATCCATATCCGTGATATCTTACGGCACGAGATGGCCCACCAATTTACGGACGAAGTGCTGGGCGGAGGCGACGAAACACCTCATGGTCCCCTTTTTAAACAGGCCTGCCATCTCCTGCGGGCTAATCCAAGGGCATCAGGAAATTATTCCCCTCTGAGCCAGTGGCTCAGAAAAGATAACCCCAGCAACAACGACAGAATCCTGGATCGTATCAACAAACTCTTTGCTCTGGGACAAAGTAGTAATCGGCATGAAGCCGAGTCTGCTATGGCAAAAGCACATGATCTGATCTTGAAGTATAATCTCGACCTGTTGGCCTCTGAAAAACAGAGAAAATTCTATAGCATGTGCGTTGGCAAACCTGCTCTCCGCATTTCGCGGCACTATTCCCATCTTGCTCATCTTCTTCAGGATTTCTATTTTGTTCGTATCATCTGGATGCCGGCTTACGTGCTTGAAAAGGGTAAAATGGGTCGAATTATTGAAATGAGCGGAACCAGGGAAAACCTGAAACTATCTGGCTATGTTTACGATTTTGTTCAGCAGTTTATCGAGGATGAGTGGAGTCGGTACAACAGAAAAAACAGTCTGTCACACCGCAAGAAAACAGACTTTGCCATTGGGATTATCCTTGGATTTCGTAACAAACTCGAATCCCAGGAGAAAAATATGATTCGAAAGGATCAAAAGACATACGCTCTCATTAAGACCGAGGATACCCGGCTTGCAGAATATTACAAGTATATGCATCCACGATGCAGAACCTTTTGCTATGGTGAAAGAATGGCAGATACAAAGGTGCAGAATGATGGCAGGAAGGTTGGTAAAACAATGGTTATTTCAAAACCTATTGAAACAACCAGAAACGGCAGGAATTTGCTCATCAAGGGTTGAATGTCAACATAGAAGATGATGCTCGTGTTTGAAATTGTAGTCAGGTCACGATTTGCTCCAGGTAAGAATATTTTACTTGATAGAATT
>CAZBGF010000258.1:0-3593 GCA_964491255.1 uncultured Verrucomicrobiota bacterium | reverse complement strand
CAAGGTGGAAAGGGTCATCGCACTTGGCCCGGGCGCGCTCAGGCTTGTAGCCTACCTCGGTGGAACCGACAGAATTGTCGGGATTGAGGACATGGAAAAGAGAATGGTGAAAGCCCGTTATTTCAGACCTTACTCCAGCATTCTTGACGACTCTTTTTTCAAGCTGCCTGTTGTAGGAACCGGCGGTCCTGGCAAATTGCCCAATTTTGAAAAAGTCATTATGTGCCGACCCGATGTTATCGTTGCCGTGAGCATGGACATTGCTCAAGTGAATAATATGCAATTCAAGACTGGTGTTCCTGTTGTCTGTCTTTCTTACGGAGAACTCGGTGTATGGCGAAAGGAAGCCCAAACGTCCTTGAGTCTTCTTGGAAAAATCCTGGACAGAGAGCAACGCGCGACAGAATTGAACATGTATATAGAGTCGTGCGAAAAGGATTTGAAAGAACGGACCGAATCCATCCCAAAGGAGAAAAAACCATTAGTCTATTTTGGTGGCCTCTCCTTTAAGGGGTCTCGTGGACTGACCAGCACCGAAGCCGGGTATCTACCGGGTAAAATGGTTAATGCCAGGAACTTGGCGGACGGACTGGGCAAGAAAGGTCATCTGTTCATTGATAAGGAGCAAATCCTCGCATGGAATCCCGACGTCATCTTCATCGATATTGGCAGCAAGGCAATACTGGAGCAAGACTTCGAGAAGAACCGGGATTTCTATCATCTGCTCAAGGCAGCGCGTTCCGGCAACGTATTTTCGCTGCTTTCATACAATTACTACAACACAAACATCGAAATTGCGCTACTCAATGCCTATTTTATCGGCAAGTGCCTGTATCCCGCAGAATTCGAAGATGTCGATATGGACAGGAAAGCCAATGAGATTCTGAATACCTTCCTGGGCATAGGCGCTGAGAAGAAGATGCCTGCATATCATGTTGTTCATTTTCCGGAAGAAGGATCCGTTTCATGGAGCCTGCCGTCCCCGGCGGATAGATAACGGCGGGGACCGCCGTCTCAAAAGGAGATATTATGGATCAAGATATTCAGACACAATACAGAGAACACATTCAGCGGAAAATCTTGATAGGATGCGTGCTGTTTGTCTTTCTTTGTCTGGGCGCCATATGTTCATTAAGAATCGGTTCATATCCTCTTACTTTCCCGGAGATCTTTCGGGCGTTGTTCGCGAGTAATGAAGAACTCGCGTCGCATGTTGTTTGGAACATTCGTTTGCCCCGGATTCTGGCTGCTTTACTTGCGGGCGCGTGTCTTGGAGTGGCCGGTACGGCAATGCAGAATGTCTTGAGAAACCCTCTCGGGTCGCCTTTCACTTTGGGCGTCTCCCAGGGCGCTGCTTTTGGCGCAGCCTTCGCCATCATTATTCTAGGAGCCGGGAGTTTTTTCGTAGGAGGTGACCGTGAGATAGCTGTTCGTTCTCCTTACATTTTGGTGGCTTCCGCGTTTGGCGGTTCCTTGATTACTGTTGCTACACTGATTATTCTTTCAACAGTACGGCGGCTTTCGCCGGGCACGCTGATTCTTGCCGGCGTAGCGCTCAGTTCCTTTTTCGGCGCTGCGACCATGCTACTCCAGTATTTCGCCTCGGATATTGAAGTTGCTGCCACTGTGTTCTGGACATTCGGCGATCTCGGGAAAGCACAGTGGAAGGAGCTCGGGCTGATGAGCATAACTCTGGTTCCGGTCTGTGCCTATTTCATGTGGAAGAGATGGCATTTCAATGCTATGCTTTGGGGAGACGATACTGCACAGAGTCTCGGTGTAAGTCCGTACAGGTTGAGACTCGCGTCGCTTGTGTTGGCCGCTTTAGTCTCTTCCGTGACTACGGCTTTCCTCGGTATCATTGGGTTTGTAGGTCTGATAGCACCGCACATGATAAGAATGATTGTGGGAGAAGATCATCGTTTCCTGATTCCATATTCCGCTATGGGAGGCGGGCTTCTCCTCCTTATTTCCGATGCTCTGGCCCGGACGGTCATGGCACCGGTTATTCTGCCAGTAGGAATTGTCACATCGTTTGCGGGTGTGCCCCTGTTTCTATATCTGCTCCTGACACATAAAGGCATACGATCATGAGTTTGAGGGTCAACAATCTGCGGTTTTCTTACGGGAAGAAAGAAATACTCCGGAATCTGCAATTTGATATCCATTCCGGCTGCGTTACGGCCGTTATGGGCGAAAACGGTTCCGGAAAGACAACTTTGCTCAAGAATATCAACCGGATATTGAAGCCGAATATGGGAACCGTATTGATTGATGAAACCGCCGTAGAAACGATGAGCGGTAGAGATATCGCACGGCATATAGGATATGTACCGCAAAGGCAGGAGACAGCTTATTGTACTGTGTTCGAAGCCGTGCTTCTGGGCAGAAAGGCCCGCGGTGACGGCGACCATGACCAGAAAGATATTGAGAAAGTCGATGACATTCTGCGTCTGGTTCATCTCGAACACCTGGCGATGCGGCCGACAACGGAAATCAGCGGCGGAGAGCTCCAGAAAGTTATTCTCGCACGAGCTCTGGCCCAGGATCCAAAAGTGCTTCTACTGGACGAGCCGATCAATCACCTGGACCCTGTCAACCAGATTGAGGTAATGAGCCTGCTGCATGGCGTTACAAAAGATTTCAATATTGCTTCTTTGCTGGTGACGCATGACTTCAACAGCGCCTTGAGATTTGCTGATCGGTTCATTCTGCTCAGAAACGGAAACATCTTTGCCCATGGCGACAAGAAGATTATTACGCCGGATGCAATAAAAGAAGTCTTCCGTATCGACGCGGTTATCGAAGAAGTCGCCAATGTGCTGGTCGTTGTCCCGCTTGTCAAAGGGATTCGCCCACATAGGCATTATCATACCCATGAGCACCAGCATGACGGCTTGAAGCACAGTCACAAACATTTGCATAGCCATTCTCACAAGGTGGATGAGCACATCTATGATCATGAGCACAATGGGCCCCACGATGCTCATGATCATGAACATGTCGAGCACGAGACAGAATAAACATCAGCATGACAACCTCAGGAAGAGATAACACATGAGTAACGATCCGAGAACGGAGATAAAAGAGCTGCTGCGATCCGGTCGGTTAAGGGATCTCCTGATTCAAGCCGCGCAGTTGCACGGCCATTATTGCCTGGGCCTGGCATTTGGGGTCAAAGCAGGCTACGCCGGACTGAAACGGCTTGGTTTCGATAATACTGGCATGGAGGAACTGATAGCTGTTGTGGAATGCAACAACTGTTTTGTGGACGGCGTACAAATGTCAACCGGTTGTTCGCTGGGGAACAATGCGCTCGTTTATAAAGACTTAGGTAAGACGGCGGTGACAATTGTTTCCCGCAAGACCAACTCTGCTGTTCGCCTTGCGCTCAAACCTTACGCATGGGAATCCGCAAATGTAACGGACAAAGAGAAGGAGGCCACTGACCTCTTCAGGCGGGTAGTCAAGGAGCGGCAGGACGATCCGGATGCAGCTGCCAGAATGAAAGAATTGTTCAGGGAATTATCCTTCGAGACAGTTGAAAAGCCTGAAAAAGAGCTTTTTGACGTCCAAGAAGTTCCTCCGGAATT
>CAZBGF010000257.1:0-3600 GCA_964491255.1 uncultured Verrucomicrobiota bacterium | reverse complement strand
GGCTCAAGGTTAACCCTGAGCGAAGGCCTGATAACAGGCCGAAGTCGAAGCCCAATGGGTGGATTGTTCATGCTTTGCATGAATAATCCAGGTTAGCGATCTCCCTGGCCAAAGCTCCCTGGCCGCAGGGCGGTCCCACGGGCAGGCGGGCGAAGCGGGCTCTTGAGCCCCGAACGTTCGGGGCGGGCGAGAGACATCTTGAAGTTCAGAAAAACAGGCTTCTATTGGGAGAGAACGACTGTATCAACGTAAACGCCTAATGTGCACCATGTTGCGCGCACAGAGGTCTGGAATTCTTGACACACCCTAACCTGGCATTCCATGGAGCATATGGAAACTGTTAAATTCGACTAATTGAAAAATTATAATCCCATGAAATTAGAAAATGTTTTTTCGGAATTGAAAATTGATAAGAGTCTTTTTGAGGCGATTTCCGGAAATTGGGAAGAATCCATAGCGACTCAACCTGAAAGCATTCCGGAATTTCTCCAACCGGAAAACTTTATGCCGTGCAGGGCATATTGTAGCATCGAGCCGGAAGTAGACAACGCGTTAACGGAAACAGCGAGAGCAATCAATGAGAACCCCGCCTTATCAGCGTTCTCCTGGCATCTTTATTGCCAGCACCAGAACCATGAGGAAATTAAGACTTTTTCAAATTGGCCTCTTTTAACTGAAGTCCTGGAAAAAAAGAGCGGCCTCCTGTATCTTCTGATCGCCCTGGCTACAGTCCCCGTCGCCAGAAGAAAATTCGAATCAATGGGAATTCCTGAAAATATTATCAAGGACACGTGTCATCAATTAAAAAACTTCTGCAATAATTACCGGGTTAGTCATGATAATCAGCCGGGAATCATCCCCCGGCAAATTGCCTGGCTCCGCAATTACATGAAAGGTCGTTTATTCCGACTGGGAAGAATGGAATATAGGTTGGAACGATATCCTAATACCCCTAATTCCTTCCGAAACAAAAAGACAGGAAACAAAATACTATTTGCCAATGACGGGACCCGTTTCGATGGGGAAGGTTATGTGGACGGGATCAATGGTGTTTTTGATGAAAAAAACGGTTGGGCAGCGACTTTTTTAATTGCCGGAGACACCGTCGCTGGATATCCGATTTCTCCTTATGGCTATGCCCTGAATGAGAAAATAACCCTCGCCTTGAAAGAATGGGAAAAAATCACTGGACCTGATGATTTATTGATTGATATGCATATTCCCTCAGGCGGAGGACTGAGTTTAGCCGCCTGTGAAGATTCAATGCGACGGGCGGTCCAATTTTTTAAAAATTATTTTCCCGACCAGAAAACCAGAGCCATCTTTTGTGCCTCATGGCTTTTCAATACCCAATTCGAAGAAAAATTACCCGATTCAAATCTGACCAAATTCATGCGGGAACTTTATCTTTTTCCGATCAAGTCTTCGGGTAAAGACGGGTTTTTCTTTGTTTTTTGCCGAGATTATGAAGATTTGCCCCAGGCTCCGAGAAAAACCAGTCTACATCGGGTTATGTTAGACACCCTTGAATCAGGAAAAAACCTCAGGTCCGGCGGAATGGTTTTCTTCAACGAGGACCTTAATCATTTCGGAGAACAATACTATCGAACCAAATGGGACAATTAAATGAGGCGGCATAACAGAAACGGCAACATTTAAATAGACCCCATTCGAAAAGGTTTTAAAACTCAAAAAAACATATAACTACTCAGGCACAAAGTGACAAAGGCGCACAAAGCAGAAAGAAATCCAGCGAGTGCGGGACAGGCGTACCTCCACCTGACGGCGCCGAAGGCAACCAGCGTTTCGTTGTTTTATCATACTTTGTGCCTTTGTGCCTACCTTACAAAAATTCTTAATGATTTCAGCATTCTCATATCTCCCTGGCCGACACCCTGGCCGGCGCGAGCGCCAGCTCGGGCAGGCAAAGACTTTTCGAATAAGCTCTAAATAGAACCGGCAAAAAAAGGTTGCCAATCGAAATTCTTTCCACTATCGTCTCTTGTGTCGCACGTGTTGCTATAAACAAACCCCTTTCTTTTTAAGATGTTTATAGTTAACATTTTGCGATACATTTAGTCAAATTTTTTCTTGAAATAATACAATCTTTTTTGCGATTTTTGTGCCTTTTTGTGGCTATTAAATACCTTTTCGAATAAGCTCTAAATAGATACGAATCTTGTAACAAACAAAAATCAAGGAGTACACAAATGAGAATCGGATTTGTTTCCACATATCCGCCAATTGAATGCGGAATCGCAACCTATACAAGTTACTTAAACAATGCCCTCAGGAAACAGGGCAATGAAACATTTGTTGTCAGCCAGACTGGCGCTCAGGGACAAAATATATTTCCAGTATACTCGATTTACGACTCGGATATGGCAACATCGATTTTCAATGCAAGTGTCAGTTTAACGCCGGATGTCATGCACATTCAGCATGAATTTGGACTCTACGGTGATCAACAAGGCGTACAGGTTATCGAACTTATTCTCCGGTATAAACTGGCCGGCGTGCCGGTTATCACCACTTTCCATACGGTGAACTCAGCAATGGACAAAAACACAAAACTCATTCAGCGCCTGATTCTCATCGAAAGTTCAGCTGTAATCGTGCATGATGAATTACAGAAAAAAATACTGGTTAAACATTTCGGCATGGCAGACAAAATCCACGTTATTCCACATGGCATTAGAGAAATTCCGTGCATACCTGACGCAAAAAAGAAATTGGAAATAGAGGGAAAAAAAGTAATTCTATTATGCGGCTATTTCAGACCAAGCAAGTGCTTCCATAAAATTGTCAACATCATGCCGGAAATCTGTAGCAAGATGGATAATGCCTGTCTGTTAATGGCGGGTAAAACGCGACGCGTGGAATATTCAAAATACCGGTCAATGCTTTTTGAATGCATCAATCATTCGCCAGTCGCTGATAAGATTATTGTATTACGCGGCCAATTTCCTCAACACACGTTTGATACAATTGTCTCTGCTGCTGACGTTATGGCTCTGCCATACATAGCGGGTGCGCAGAGCGGCATCATGGCACAGTCATTCGCTTTTCATAAGCCGGTAGTAACATCAAGCCTGCCGGCGTTCAAAAGATTAGTTAAAGCAAGCAAAGGTGGGCTGGTATGCAAAAGCGAAAAAGACTATGCGAAAAACATCTTGAAAATACTTCAAGATGATGAACTTCGTCATAAGTTAAAGGATAACATCAAAAATTATGTCGAACAGGATCTTAAATGGTCAAAGGCAGCTGAAAAGCATATCGATGTGTATCATTCAGTTATAAATGTACCATACGGCAATGCTAAATATGTTTATTTTCCAGAAGAATAAACCATTATTCGGCATGGTTCAAATCAAGGTAACAGTGTTTAAATTTATGTCTTAAAGGAGAACAGGTATTCTTGCCTGTTACTGATCGGCCAAGAATGACCGATCTCCTTGAAATTGTCACCAAAAATCTTCTGAAAATGAACCGTGCCCATTATTCTTTCAAAACCCTTTTTCCATGAGTTCGTCAAACCTGCATGAAGCGATACAGATGGAAGTATCAGCAGCGCCGTAGTAAATATCTATACCCTCGTGA
>CAZBGF010000256.1:0-3631 GCA_964491255.1 uncultured Verrucomicrobiota bacterium | reverse complement strand
ACGAGGTCTATGACACCAAGCTGCTGGAGAACATCGCGGGCAAGGACAGCGGTGAATTGAGCAGTATGGCCAACTCGATGAAGGCCAAGGGGAGGGAGATCGACAGACTAAACGCCCAGATCAAAGACCTTGATGGGAAGATCAACAGTGATGCCCTCGTGAAGGATTTCTGGAACCTTGCACGCCCTGGAGATGCAACGCGCCGTGAGAGCCTGATATCCGATCTCAACCGTTTCGAGAAGATATACCTCTTCAGGGAGCTTCTGTGGCAATTGCTCTTCCTGTTACCTCTGCTTGCCATCTTCAGCGTATGGCATGCGAAGAGCATAAAGAAGGCCTGCAACATCCAAGGCTTGATCTCGGCCCACTTGATAGTCGTGGCAGCCATTCCAATTGTGTTCAAGGTCGTGGAAGTTGTCTTGGAGCTTATTCCGTTTCATTTCTTCAAAGACCTGTTTGAAGTGCTCGAGCGACTGCACATCATAGCGCTGTGGCACTATTTCGTGATCATCCTCGCCATTGGGGTGGCGCTATTCTGTGTCTTCATAATCCAGAAGAAGATCTTCAGCAAGGAACGCCTGTATCAGAAGAGGCTCTCCAAGGGCGCATGCTATTCATGCGGAAAGACTCTGCCGGAGAAAAAGATGGCGGCGTGTCCGTTCTGTGGGGCAAAGCAACTTAGGAAATGTGTAGGATGCCATACTGATACGTATATCACCGGAAAGTTCTGTGCAAACTGCGGACAGGAACAGACAGCCCAACCAGAGTCTGGAGAGGTACGCGGGACAAGCCCGCGCCCCTCAGGCTGATCGTTCGGGAGACGGGGTCAGCCCTGTATTTAGAGAAGATAAGAGCAAGAGAGGGTGAAGCGAGAAATACATAAGAACCGGAAGCCGGCTGATTTGGTCAGCACCATTGAGGCGGAGATCGAGAATAAGAAGTCAGAGTGTTAGTTAAATACTAAATACAGGGCTGACCCCGTCTCCCGAAATCTGGATATACCAGTAGCCGGTTGCCTCCTGATAGACCGCTGCATCCGCCTTGCCGTCGCCGGTTATCAACCTATCGAGATTGCCTCATAGATATGAATTTCCGGGATGTGTATAACGATACCATCGGGATGGGGTTCATAACGCAGGTCTTTATCGGTTATTATACTGAAAACTCGCTTAGGATTTTTAACAAGCTCAGAGGCTATAAACAGATCCAAATCCCTTACAGGCGATATCTCAGAAAAAGGCAGGCTCGCTGCTCTCGCAGTGAAATTGACGAGATGTATGATCAACCTGTCTTCCTGAGCAAATGCCGTTACCTCCACATTCCTGCTTCCTGAAAGTTTTACAGGATTCGGCGCGCCGAGCCATTCTATTGTGTTGCAGATCAGTTCCCTGTGGTCGGGAAGCCTGTATTCCCAGTAGTGTTCGCCGACGAGACCCGAGAAATACACGGATCGCCCCTTCCCCTTCCCTTGATTCACCATAACAGCAGGATATGGCGTGGCTTTCCCGTATGGCGAATAACCGTAGGGACGATGAGCCAGGATCCTGGCAACGATTGAATCCTCTTCGGAGGCAGTGACACAAATGTTCCGACACGGAAGAACGATGAGGGCGCCGTCCTCCATAACACCAAGGACAGGATGTTTCGTTGCCGTCTGCATATAATCCGTCTTCGTAGGTGGCAACGTCTCGCCGACCTCGGCAATACCCAGGACACTGGATAGGGCCGGCTTTTTCCTGAGAAGCCCTTCCTCGTCGTAAAACGAAGTTTCATACGTGGCCAGAACTGTGCCGCCCTGCTCGACGAAGTTTTTTATTGCGCGCGCCTGGCTATCGGAAATGCACGCCGCATTTGGCAGAACGAGTACCTTGAACTTTGCCAACCCCTCATCTGAAAGGTTTGCCTGGCTGATCAGGTCGAACGGCAACCCCGACTGCAGAAGGGCTTCATAGAACCCTCTGAATTCGGGCACGTAGACCCGCTGGGCTACGGTGGAATAATCATGCGTGCCATCTGCCTCATGCTTAAGCGCTCGCTCGTAGTAATCAGATGTCGTGATAGACCAGAGCAACCCTATTCGGGCCACGCTCTTTGCATTCACATAATACTTCTCGTTCTTTTCTATCATTTCATACATTTCACTTATTGCCGAATAGCGCCTCTTGTCATGCATGGCCAGATCTTCGATAGTCATGAACGGAAAAGCACCGTTGGCAATGGTATCGGCGATGTTATGCTTGATCTGGTCCGCGGAAAGAGGGGAAGCGTGCCAAGGGCTGTGAGCATACTTCAGATAGTTGCACCGCGGTTTACCCTGAGATGCGGAATATAAATACTTCGACACCCCGCCGGGCTTCCAGCAAGGCACATCTAATGGGCGAATGCCGTACAGAAAGCTTTCCGCGCCAATCATGTCGGCGGATTGCGTATTTCTGGTCACATCAACTCCGTTGAACCAAGTGGTCTTGAGCACGGTCCCATTTTTGTACACGGGTATATCCGGACGAATACTGTGGGCCACATTCCTTATGGTTTTCAGGAAATCATCCTCGCTCCAGTAATTGAACTTCACCAGATTCCGCCAGTTCGGGTCGTTCCAATCGATCTCTTCCGGCATCTCCAGGTTAAAGCGTGCCCTGAACTTATCCTTACAGGACTTGCAGTAACAACCGCCGAGATAGCGTGCCGGACCGTCCAGGAAAAGACCATCCACGTCGTAAGCCGAGAGCACCTCCTTGACTATGGGAATAACCCATTCGTTCCTGTACTCCTCGTTATCCGAACATATAGCGTTTCCATATCCGTACCCGCCGCCACAAGACGTGCCGTCCGCCTTAATTTGTCCCCAACCAGGATGGTCCTCAAAGAACTTGTCCGGCGCCCAGTGCACGTTCACGTAAGCCACGACGTTTATTTTTCTTTTGTGCGCAGCTTCCACCATTTCGGCCAGATAATCCCTGTCCTTCATCATAGGAAAGGTCTCAATGATTTTACTTTGATAGAACGCCCAGCAACTTCGGCTGGACGAACCGATGGCGTGCCAGTGAATTGCATTTGCATGAAGTTCGCCAGCCTCACGTGCTATTTTTTCAGGCTCAAAATACGAGGGGTCGTTGCCATATAACGGATGCCATACGAATCTGGGAAAACTGTGTTTAATGTCCAACATATTAGTTTCTTTCTATATTGCAAAAAATAACATTTCAAATTATCAACGAGTTATGACTAAAGTCCGACAGGCTGCCAGTTGCACCCCAATGTCAAATACATACTATATGTACATTGGCAAATTTTGTTGGGTAAGGCAACGCTTTTTTTTGTAGATTTTTTTCGACTCTATCGATTAAATCACGGTTCGGCGCGTATGCGGCAATACCGTGCATTCAATGGTTGGCAGATTCTCTCCGCACCCCAAAGGGGTGCTACATCATAGCCCAGGCAGTATGCCTGGGTTAAAGAGGTATCCCCAAAAACTCTCACGCACGCTGTAAGCGTGCTCGTTCATTCTTTTTAAATTGCCAACAGGTAAGATATTCTTATCTGGAAAAACCATTTGGGTTCGGTGTCGGACCATAATATAGTACTGTAAAGAATTGTGTGTAAAAAGGAATGGGAGTAGTCAAGAGGAAAT
>CAZBGF010000255.1:0-3644 GCA_964491255.1 uncultured Verrucomicrobiota bacterium | reverse complement strand
CAAGACCAAGTCGTCCGTCACTTCGATAATCCGGGATTTCAGACAGTTTGATGAATGTCTCGGTAGCGTCCTTAAGCTTCCCAAGACGCAGGAGAATTTTCCCCTTTGCTGTAAGCGCGTGTGGATCAAGGTAGTTCCGGTGCAGGACACCGTCGATGATAGCGAGCGCCGCATGGAAGTTACGTTGCGCCCGCTTGATTTCCGCCAGGCCCAGCAGTAACGCTGCATCTTCCGGAGCCTTCAATAACAGCCGACGATACACCGCTTCCGCATATTCGAATTGTTGTGAAGCGCTAAACGCTTTCGCCAGTCTGATTGCTGCATCACTATCTTCAGGAAATTTCGCAAGATAATCCCTGTAGATATTTTCCGCAGTATTATAATCACCCCACAAAACACAGGATTCGGCAAAACTCAGGCGAACCGGCCACGACACACCCGGTGAGCGCAAGAGAATGCGGTATTGGTTTCGCGCAGATTCAAAGTGTCCTGAAGCAGCTTCGCACTGCGCGAGTATTGACCTCGCCTCCATATCAGAAATATGCCGGTCAACCGGCACGATCGTGATCGGCGCTCCCCCTGCAACGCCGGCGCCCTTCACCGACAAGTCAAAACACATGAATACAGCGCAATATAACAGGCAACGCAGTATGCATGCCCAAAGCAATCCATGCATATTGTCTCGCCCGGAATACAAAGCCGTTTGCCGAAATATCATATTATCCTTCGTACGCATTACTCTGACAACTGGTTGTTATTTTCTTCCAGTGTCTTCTTCAGCTCTTCAGCAGCCTTCTCATGATTTCCCATCCAGCTCAGAACAAGCGCATATCGACGACGAACCTGCTTGTCTTTGGGTCTGGAACTTAAAATTATCTCGTATTCTTTCACCGATTCCCTGTATTTCCCTGCCCAGCTCAGCATTTCAGCCATCCTGAACCGAACTTCATCATCCCGCGGATTTGCATTCAAGTATTCACGGTAAAGAGCCTCCGCAGTATTGTAGTTGCCATTGGAGGCATAGATATCGGCGGCTGTCATCTTTGCTTCGGGAGTCATGGATTCCGTGGGTATCTTTTTAAGGATCTTGAGAGCTTCAGCCTGCCTGCCCTTCCAGAACATCACAGTGGCCATTTCGGACCTGGCTTGTTCAAGATCCGGCTTCTCTGACAACAGCTTTTTGTATTGCTCTATGGATTCGTCCAGTTTTTTCGCGTAACTCAGGGTGCGTGCCAGCTCCCATCGCGCCTGCCAGTCGGGGATATCCCTCTTTTCCGGAATCTTCTTGCTTCCGTCCGCGCAAAAAACGTTTACAGCCAGAACCAGAAAAACCACAATACACGTGATCAACCTTGCGGTTGTAGAAATCAGTCTCATCTTCATAACTTTCCCCCCAGTAGTTGTTCATAGTGTTCGATTGCTTTGTCAAATTGCTGAGTCCATGTCAAAATCTGTGCCAGCCTGAACCGCGCCTGCCGGTTTTCTGGATTTTCCGCGACGAGCGAAACCAAAATCCGCGTAGCATCTTCAAACATGCCATGTGTGATAAACAGTTCGCTCAGGAAATACAGCGTTTCAGGCGTGTGTGTCCTGAAGCTCCGAAAAGTTTTGGCTGTTTCAACAGCCTGGTTCGTTTGTCCCAAAAACAGTTGCGCTTCGGCAAGCCGCAGAAAGACCTGCGGCTCATTCAAACCGTTATCGATCGCATTCTGATAGTTTTTGGCGGCCTCAAGGTACTGTGCGCGATCGAAACAACGTTCGCCATGCCGGTAGCTGACCCACTCCGGATGGAAACTGTGATATGCCACACTCACGACCACCACAATCACCACACACGCCCGGATAATCTTGATTATGTCTTTCATGAGCCAACTCAGCTTTCCAAAAAGCAAATATTTATTTAAAAAAAAGTATAGCACACAAACATCCGCCATGCCAGTGCTATCGCAACATTTAAGACTTAATACAGATGGAATGTGATCACTCGTTTTTTTATTTTCGGTGGAGTAGGGAATCAGTGTCGGCGATCAGTAAACAGACGCGGAAATTTGCCGAAAAACTGCCGAAAAAAACGGAATCTCAGACGGAGGATCGGAAATATAGAAGAGAAGCTTGAAGAAATGAGGAGTAAGCGTAGAATTATTTTTATCCGCCGTAGCTACGAGAGCAGAGGCTGGATCTGAACAGAAAAAATATTATGAGTAAAGTTTTAATTCAAGGGCTGACCCTGAATCTCCAACGTTTCAGAGTACTCATCCGGTTGGTTATAGTCATTATCGCGGCCGTTCTCGCCATGCAGTTGTTGCCTTGGCCAGAGAGCGATCTTCTGGTTTCAGCGCCGAGTCCTTTTATATCAATCAGCTCAGCTATTGCTCTTCGAAGTATTACCCTGGTAACACTTGCGGGGATACCGCTTATTCTATTGGCTCTTATAAAAGGACGATGGTTTTGTTTTCATATATGCCCCACGGGTTTTTTACTGGATTATGCAGGGAAACTCAAGCGCGGCAACAAATCAATGTTTGCTCGTATTCCCCATATTGGTCACTGGCTTGTGATACTCACTTTTGGCAGTGCGATAGTGGGTGTGCCTTTATTTCTCTGGCTGGATCCGCTTGCTTTATTTAATGTTTTTTTCAGTGTTTTTGTGCGAAAGCCCATGGGTTGGATGGATATTCTACCGGCTGCAGGTTTATGCTTGATCGCGATTCTGAGCGTGTTTATGCCGCATGTCTGGTGCGAACGCATTTGTCCGCTTGGTGCGTTGATGGAAATGCTGGGCGCTGTTTCAAGACCCTTTCGAGGGAAAAAGAAGACGACCAACGAGATACCCTCTTCTGGAAAACCCGGACCACTGTCTTCATGGGGTAGCGCTGGATTGGGACGGCGAAGTTTCTTAGCGCTTCTAGCGGGAACAGGAATGGGCTGGGTTTTACGTTTGATCCAGAGTCGTAAACATGCAAGTGTGATACGGCCTCCAGGTGCAGTCAATGAAAGTCAGTTTACAGGGTTATGTACCCGCTGTGGAAATTGCATCCAGATATGTCCCGAGCATATTATTGTTCCCGATATGGGCGAAAGCGGTATATGTGGATTGCTGACTCCTATACTTGATCTTAATCATCGGTACTGTGATGAGTGGTGCAATGAATGTACGAAAGTGTGCCCGACAGGAGCGATTCGTAATTTAACGCTCGATACTAAGCGGAACTTGTCAATTGGAACGGCACATATAGATAAGTCGTCTTGTATCGCGTGGTCAGACGGGAAGTATTGCATGGTCTGCCATGAATACTGTCCCTTTCAGGCGATTCTTCCTGTTGAACACAAAGGAGTGAATTGTCCAAAGGTTGATGAGCTTGTTTGCAGGGGATGCGGGGCCTGTCAGAGTCACTGTCCTGCATTACCTGTTAAGGCTATTATTGTTCACGGGACAGCCCAGAGAAAGGCAATATCAAAAGCCGGTCTTTCTTGATGAGTAACTTTGAATTTTGTTTTTTCTCGCGCCCGTTCTCCCGCCTGCGGGATCACTCAAGCCGCAAAGACGCAAAGTTTTTAGGAATTTTGACAAAATTAACAAAATGGACAAAATAATATGGAAAAAAATCAAAGAAAATTCTGTTCATTCTGTCAAAATTTCAAAT
>CAZBGF010000254.1:0-3650 GCA_964491255.1 uncultured Verrucomicrobiota bacterium | reverse complement strand
GTCTATTAGTTATGATTTGTTTAATGGCACTTGGTCAGGATTCAATAAAGTCAAGCCGCTACGATGGTAAGTTCTGCGCAGGGGATGGTGATGTTGACTTCCTGTGCTTGATCGATGAATCGTTTGCCTTCTTTCATCCCAACCCGGTGGTGCCGAATATAACGATGGTCTACCAGCCGGAGTGGGATACTTTTGTCGAAGCCGGTGGCTGGCGTGGCTGGTGGATACAAAACAGCTACGGCTTTTCCTACTCGGCGACTCCTTTTCTTGCGGAACCTTGGTTCTCCATGCTGCAGCGCTCCTGGGATCTTTTTTGGGACAACCAGGGTGACGGTGTGCGAAAGGGACTTTGGGATGGCGACAAACCAACAGTTCTGTCACAGTTAATTGGCCCGGATGGTTGTTTGGGTGATTGCGCAGCTCCCGGACAAATCGCATACAGGCAGGGCGATGGCGATGTAAAAAGCCACGACTGGTTTTATGAAGCTACTGCTGCAGGGGTAGTGATGCAGACCGAAATTCTGCTTGTTAGCCGTGAGCAAAAGGCGATCAGACTTTATTTGCCAAAAATGGAAAGGGCATGCAACATGATCGAAAGGACACGCGATCCAAAAAATAATCTTTTCCTTGTCGGTCCCGCTTGCAACCTCCTGGCACCGAGTTATGGCGGAGTCAAACAATCCGATGGTTCTTTCGGGAAAGGCTACCTGGCGGGCCTTTCCATCACCTATCTCGCCGCATTGGACCGTATGGTGGAACTGTACAAGTTGGTTGACGACAATGAGATGCTTGCCGAATATGAACACCGGCAAATGATCACGCGCAAGTCACTGCCGCAATTGCTGACGCCTGCCGGATATTTCGTCAAATCTCTTGAACCTGGAGGGATCAAACATGGCGTACTGGGTCAGAAACAGTTCGGATACCTTGAAGGAGTAGCTAATGCAGATGCTGTAGCTCTGCGGGTTATCGATGATAAAACTGCGGAAAGTATTTACAAACAGATTGCAGCATTTCCGGAAATCCGACCTTTCGACTTTCTCTTGACCAATGCACCGGGTTTAGATGACACCTATTGGAACTGGGGTAATACAACAGGAAAGGGGCTGAAAGGTATTCGTAAATTCGGCGATTGGGTCAATGGTGGGGTTTGGTCTACTGTCGAGGGCCGGGTTATTCTGATGTACTACCGCCTTGGTAAATTCGAGGACATACGCCGCTCAGCCACACGGGCGATGAAATGGTCCAAGGATTTCCGAATGGACTCACCCTGGTCACAAATGGGCGAGAACACTGACAATTCCTGGTACGATGCCGGCAAATGGCTTTACGGTAACGGTGTTAAGATAACCGTCGATAATTTTGCCATTCCTGCTGCAACAATACGCGGGCTATTCGATTACGAATATCGCAGCGATCGCCTTATTCTGAGGCCCCGTATACCAGGGTCGATTACTCAGTACACTCAGAAGCAACCGGTTCGCTTTGGTGATAAGAACCTGTATCTTTCCTGTTGTAACGGCGGACCCAGGGTTAAGTCGGTTACAATCAACGGCAAAGCGTTGAAAATTAATTCGCAAGACATGGTGGTTCTCCTCTATGACGAATTGCCGGCAGAGGCGAAAATTGAAATTACCACAATGGGAGGCTGGCCTTTGGAACCCACTACCACTGTCTATCCCGCTATTCCATCACTTCTTGCAGAAAAAGACAAGAAAACATCGGTACCTGCAGAATTACCGGAATCTTTGAAGAGACCTTTTGCCATTCTTTCCGCGATGAATAAACTGCTAGTCAACGAGCCCGACGCAAACTATGAAAAGGCTTTTGTTGTTGCAGCGATGAAATCGTGTGAGGACTTTCAGGTACGTGCTACGATGGATCCCGGTCCGGGCTATTTCCGGCCCATCAATCCCGAACGCAGAGTGGCGCTCAATGAGTTTTATGAGCAGACTGCTCTTTCAATGTTCAATGGTTTTACCAAACGAATGGCGATTTACACCGAAAAAGGCGATTCACGACAAAAACATTTGGCAACTCTATTCGCTGAGGCACAAAAATAGAATCAGGCATCAGGGAAAGGCTTCATGGTTATTTCCCAGATAAAGTCTGGAAATGAAAACTATGGGATATGTTTTTGGTAAATGGTTTCTGGGGGGCGAAAAACTTAATATCAGATTTAAATATTTTTTTACAGATCATGAAAAAATTGGAACGCAGAACTTTTCTTAAAAGCACAGCCGCTATTTCAGCCTTTACCATTTTAAACTAGCTATTGTCTTTGGGTCAAAAAACAATTCGGTAATCAGGTATTATTGAGAATAATTTTAAAGACCGCGGGAAAATACATTCAAATACAAGATTCCCAGAGGCTTTAAAATCTTCAGAACATAAAAATTATTCACACAAGACCAATAAAATTGTTAATACAGGTTAGTTTTTCATATTTTTATCCTACATATCGAAATATTTTTGCGTGAGCAGCTAAATAATTACGAATTATCAAAAGAAATGATCAGAAATTATCAGTTCCTGATAGATTATTGTTAAACTTGATATCTTAAAGAGCCACTAATTATAATCCTTCCAATAACACATTTTTCGAACTTGTATTATTACGAATCTTCACTGTATAGTAATCAGGTACCTGTAAATCATAAAACAAAGTATTCCCCTTTTTCTGCCATTTAATCGAAACCTGATCATCTCTAAGAGGTATTGTTGCTTCACAATTGTTCAGGCCGGTTTCATTGAATTGAATGCAGATTTTTTTATTTACCTGGTCAATTTTTGCAAATCCGGCAATATCACGATAAAACACATGCGCAACATGCGAGGCAAAGCCCTGACAACAACACGTTCCTGGATCAGGATAAGCGTTTTCCCACAACGTACCGGTTAAATCTACCATGTCTGTAAATTGATATTTGCATTCATTTATGAGTTGGTTGATTAACCCTTCATTTGAAAGAAGTTCCAAACGAAGGTAATTGCCTACAAATGCATTCGTAGGGTAAATGTCAGGATATGCGCCCGTTTTTGTTCGATTCACGCCGAAGTCACTAACCAGCTTCTGCCATAACTCAGGAAATTGTTTCGAAGAAGCTATACCAAAATAAAATGCGTAATATTGGCATACTTCGGTCTGATTTTGCTTTTGTACAACCAATTTACCGTTTTCACGAATGGCATTATCCGAAAAAAAGCCATTGATATAAGATTGTTTACGGATAACATCTTTTATTTTTTCAGATTCATCAAAATATGCAGGTATATTATATAACCTTCCAATTACTTCCAGCATTTTAGCATAGAGCATATTGGTTGGATAATTTACATCCTGCACAAAATCATTGGCTTTTGACCAATCCACGAAAACCCACTTTTCGAGTTTTTCCAATAGACCATCCTCGTTCTTAAATTGATTGAAATAGTTCAGTATATTTAATACTTTTGGCTTAAAGGCCAATAGCATTTCATAATCACCGCTTCTGGTAACATATTCGTCTAACAGTAATACACCCCACATTGCCCAGTTCGGAATAAAATTTCCATCCTTATGATCTGCTGGATAACACGGCGGTAACATTCCATCGGGGATATTATCAAATTTTTTGCGCAATAAGAAGTTTTAAAAAAAATTATGTTCA
>CAZBGF010000253.1:0-3664 GCA_964491255.1 uncultured Verrucomicrobiota bacterium | reverse complement strand
TAAAAAAAAAGCCGAAGCACACATGCCTCGGCCTTTTTCATCATAAAATTTTATTCGTCCTAACCGTTAAGAATGGCATCCTTCGCTGCCTTAGCGATTCTGAACTTAACGACTGTTTTAGCCTGAATGAAAATTTCCTCTCCCGTAGCAGGATTGCGACCCTTCCTGGCTTTGCGCTGAACAAGAACAAGCTTACCAATCCCCGGAATGACAAAACCATCAACAGCGCCTTTATAGGCCATATCGACAAGCTTTTCCAACACATCAACAGCCTGCTTTTTACTGATTTCTCCAGCCTCGGCTAACCCGGCGATAATTTCACTTTTAGTCGTCGATTTACCCATGTGCATTTCCTCCTTTTATTAATGATGTTTATCGATATCTGCTCTACACCTTTGCAGACTGTTTTTGAACCTTCCCGGCATTCTTCCTGTATGTTGCAATTTGTTTACCTGATATTCCATTCAAAAATTTTCTTTTCGCAATATATTGATAATACTATATATATATACATAAAGTAAAACAAAAAAAATTAAATTATTTTTTCTCGAGATTTAAACCACTAACCCGGACATTGCCGCAGAGCAAGTAATGACATTGTGTAAATTTTCACGGATCAACATTCTCAAGCAGATTGGTATCCAGGTTAATTCGGCGGTAATAACAGTTGCGAGTCTCGTTCTTGCTGTTCCGGGTATGACAAATACCACCGTGCCGCGGCCTGACCCTGTACAACAGAGAGTTCTGCTCGCAATTCACATACGCTTCAATAAGTTCAAAAGTATTACCGGAAGTCTTACCCTTTTCCCATAACTCGTTTCGTGTGGTACTCCAGAGAATCAGCGTCCGTTCCTTAAGACATTTCCGGAATGCCTGTTCATTGGTATATGCCAGTAAAATAACATCACCCGTATCAATATGCTGAACCGCGACAGGCAATAAACCTGAGCACGTTATTGATGCTTTTTCCAGCTTTTTGAAATCAAGTGTTAAGTTGAATGTCTCTTCCAAACGATTCAATGTTCACCTCCTGTGACGCGGCCATGAGCCGCAACTAAAACAAGTTACTTGGACGCAGACACACTCAGATAATTAAAAGTGACTAAAGTGAGCTAAAGTAACTAAAGTGCCTGAAGTGCATTCATAACTTTCAACTCATAACTTTTAATCCTGATAATCTGCGCTCATCTGCGTCCAAAAAAAAATCCTATACGATCCAATTACTCCGAAAGCAAACCCGGCATCATACGGTCAACATCGGCGCTCAACGATGGATTTGCCTGACATGCCATACCGGCACAAATCTCTGCTCTTTTAAAATCGTTGCTTTCATAACATAACAACGCCATGGATAACAAAACATCTGCTTGTTCCGAATCGGATAAATTTAGATGATCAATATAATACTTAGCAATACTCAATATCTGCGGAAGCGTCACTTGCTTCCATAAAACAACAGTCGACCCCACCGACCCCAGCGCAATGGACAGCCCATTTTCAACATCCGCCTTAATAATACGCTGTCTCCGATTTCCTATTATCCATCCATGTGGATAAGGTGAACTTTCGAGGGATTTGACAAGAAACATTTTCAACCCGGCCATATCGTGATAACCATTCAGAACATTATTGTAAACTGCCCGTGTCTCCTCAACCGACAGTTTCGGGGAAATTTTGGAAAACGTTTTGGCAGCCGCATTGAATTGTCGTTCAGCAATCAAAGGAACATTGGCCGCGCGAGCGTCATCAATAATATCCAGTTCCTTCTGAATAGTCTCTTGATGAAACTGTTTAGCTTTTTCAGCATCAAGAAGGGCACGGCGTCGTGCTTGTTCAGCAGCTTTCTGCTTAGCTTTTGCCGTTTTGATTGCTTGAGCGTGTTTTGTTTCTTTGATGGCCATTGCCTTAATCACGGAAGCGTTTTCGAATGCCTGCTGAAGCAAGGTCGTTGATTCCACAATGGATTGATTCAGATTATCCATGGAGCCGGCCAGAGATTCCAATGTTGCGACCATATCCCTGGCGGTTGTGGAATCAGATGTCTCCTCCAGAATAACTTGAGCTTCTGCTATTCTTGTTAAAACAGCATCGGTCTCGTCGGTGATATTCTTAATATTATTTATTTCTTCAGTGAATACGTAAGCCACATTTTTTGCTGTCGGAACAGACGCTATAATCGCATTTACTTTTTTGGCAATAAGTTCAGCAGAATCAGCAACATCAGATATCTGAGTTAAGGATTCTGCCACGCGGGCCAAGACCACTTGGCTCTGTTCTCGGGATTCCATGCATATCTTCTTTTCTGCCTTCTGGACTGCAATTCGATTCTGCTGATTATGATAAAGCGTCCATCCAGTAAAAGCGCCTCCGCAGACCAGAAGTACACCAAGTATCACACCCCCTATTCTCAGCGCCCGCCGCCTGATTAACGTCTTATCAGAAGTCACGGCCGAGACAATCGATGAGTTACCTCTTAATGGCTTCTGCAATTTTCTCGATGCCTGCAGGGCTGCACGCATATCATATAAAAGGGCTGGATATGACGGGTATCGCATTGTCGGATCTTTTTCCAGCATGCGCGCGACCAGTGCCGTGGTTTCCGGATGAATATCGGAACGGAAATCATACAGACTGGGTGCCGGATTTTTCAGTCTGGCCGACACCACCTCCATTGGCGTAGGTCCATCAAATGGCGGCTCTCCGGCAAGCGCATGAAACAGGCTGGCGCCTAAACTGTAGATATCGGAACGGAAATCAATTTCTTTACCTTTCGCTTTTTCAGGCGCAATATAATAAGGTGTCCCCCAAATTTGTGTTTCCTTCTTCTGCTGGCCAATATAACTGGCCAGCCCGAAATCAACCATTTTCGCTTTGCCGTCCTGGTCAAAAAGAATATTAGCAGGCTTGATATCACCATGCACAAGCCCGACATCGCTCGCCGCTTTCAGCCCGTCAGTGATTTCAAGGAAAAGTTCCAGCGCCCGGGTTTCATCAAGATGCTCTTCATTTGCGATCATTTCGTCCAGCCCTCCGCCACCCATCAGCTCCATAGCAATGTAAGGCTGCCCTTCGAACTCGCCAAATGAATAAATCTGTACCACATGCTGATGATTCAATGCTGCTGCTGCCCGAGCTTCATGTTTAAACGATTTTACAAACTCTTTATTCTCGCCCAGTGATTTCTTCATCACCTTCAGAGCAACATAGCGCCCAAGTTCCTGGTCCTGAGCATAATAAATGACACCCATGCCTCCTGACCCAAGCCGGTTAATTAAAATAAAATCCCCGAAATGCGCCGGAATGGTCTGCTTCGCTCCACACTCAGGACACTTAATTTCAGAAAATATCGGCAAATGTGCCACATCAAGCACCTTCTGGCATCCTACACAAATGACCTGTGAAACTCGTTTGGCTTCAACTTCAGATTGTTGTTCAGTTGTCACACCTGGTTTCCTTCAAAATGATTGTGATTAAGTATTCAATTAAGTATTCAAAGACAAATACACATAATTCCAAAAATTACCACATAAATATCATAATTGTTACCATATTATTATATTACCACAACATCAATTTTATGACAATTATGTAATTAGACCCTGTTCAAAAAGGGCACTGTCAAGAAAAGTGTGTACTTTTAGATAGAAGCGGATCGCCGATAGAT
>CAZBGF010000252.1:0-3666 GCA_964491255.1 uncultured Verrucomicrobiota bacterium | reverse complement strand
AATTGGGCCGCGCCAGATATTGATGCCAAAGTAGAACCGGCCGTCGCGAATCTTGTGAATAATCCATTTAGGTGTTCCCTCGATTTTTTGCATATCCATGATTTTGGTAACAGTGTTGTAAATTCTCTCATAGGCCTGGTTTTTATGGTCTGTCGGCAACTGAATGCGTTCCAAGTCAGCAATAGACACGTTATTGATAATTGCCCGTGCCAGATTCGCTGAGCGCCGGATTGATTCCGCCTCGAAATCAGTCTTCATAACGTCTTTAACCCACTCGCCGACCACCAGGGCGCTGACGACCAACAAAGGAATAAATAAAATCAGAAGCTTCAGAAAGAACGGGATTTTAAATTTTGCTGAAAGAAAAACCAGTTGATTTAAAAAAAACGCCAGAATCAACAGACATAAAACAGCACCAAAAAGAAGACATACCTGGCCCGTTTGTTTTGTTCGATAATTCGTAATGACTGTCAATGGCCTACTGACTGAAACCAGGCACTTATTGACCAGATCAAATGAGCATACCTGGCCGGTGGCTTTATGCATATACAGCGGACCTACAAGAATATCAGGAAACGGATACCCCTTAGTTAAAGGAGAAACAGTCTGCACCGATTCTCCTGCCTGGTTGTACTGAACCCACGCGCGATTGCCTGTGCTGGCAACCGTAAGGCAGGACAGCTCTCCTTCTTTCATTGAGATGAAACGCAGTTCATTAGGCGAAAGAAGGTCGCCTTTATTGAAGCCCGATGTTCCAATTTTTCGTCTTCTCAGTCCCTCCCGCGAATATTCAACAACCTGACCGATTGCGCCGGACGAAATGAAAATCCGGCCATCCGGCCCGACACAAATTCCCATCCAATTGGAGAATACGTCGTTCCTGTCACCCATTTGCTGAACAGCGGCAGGAACATTTCCCTTGACCATTGTGACCTCTCCTGATGATGGGATTTTCCAGATGTTATACTGGCCGGCACAATTATTCACAAAACAATGATTGCCTTCATGATCAAAAGCATAGCTGATTTCAGGATAAATTTTTGGGTTTTTCAAAAAGACAGTAAAAATCTCGCGCGGTGGTTTGCTGAACGAATTGTACTCTCGAAACCGGTATCCGACAAAATCTCCTGTATCACGTTCATAAATGTAACTATGAACTACTATGCCGTTCATACCTGCATATAATTTACGCACCATGTAATAATAAATTTCATCATCTTTTTCGATCCTGGTTGCATCCTTCAATTTCAGAAGCTGTTGAGGCGAAACGTATTCAAACTGCAGAATCGTATTATTGGCTTTTTCAAGAACATAAAGCAGATCATTGACCATGACATAGGCAATGGGATTTCGGAAGGATCTGACAACAGAATAATGCCGACAGGCATACACAGCCACAAAAACAGCCAGGATAACAAGGAGAGTTGAACCAGCGACACGAACTCTTGACCAGGAAAATGAAAGACAATGCCACATTATGTTGTTTTTTGCTCCTGTTTCTTAAAGTGTTTGACCATCAGGTCCTCAATAACGCCATGATACCCATCCCGTTCGACTCTCAATGTCTCAAGCGTTTTCCAAGGAGAACAGTATCGCGAAGCGCCTCCTTATCTCTTGCCCGTATCCACTTTTTGTAGAAATGAAGAGGCTGAGCGATCTGCGCGATGGCAGCCAGTGCCCGGAGATGGAAGTTGCGTTCATCTTTCGTTCCTGCAATCAAAAATACGGCATGGACATCGGATGTGGCATCAGGAAAGACTATTCCCGGCTTGCACCTGGCAAGAAGAATATCAAAAGTCTTTTCTCCTTCCAGGACAATATGAGGCACAGCCAACCCGGGTCCTATAACAGTACTGCTTTCTTTCTCTCTTTCCTTCAACAGTTTTAGAATTACAGACGGGGCTGTATTCAGCTTGGCAGACATGGCTTCAGATGCCTTCACAAAAAATTCATCCAGCTTGATACGTTTGTCTATGTCAAGAACAACGCAATTTTCAATGATTCCGTCAAATCTGTCCTTGGTAATATCATCACGCTCTCTGATGATTTCCTTTAACTCGGTCTCCAGCATATACTTTGTCAAATCCTTTGATGTGAATCGTTCTATCAAATGAAGCAGGGCAAATTCTTTTGTTGCCCGGATTCGACCGTAGAACCAATATATAAAAAGTCCACCCCCCACAAAAATAACGCTCACGAGAAGCGCCGTCATCCCCATCTCAAATATCAAGAGCAGACACCCGGCTATTCCCGCAATCTGTATCCACGGATATAACGGGGACCGGAATTTGGGTTGATAATTCTGCAAGCGGCTTTCCCTCATAACAATGATTGACAAACATGAAAAGAGAAACGTCAATATAAGAACACTTGAAGCCGCTTTTACGAGAATATCAAGTCTCAGGAATAGAACAAGTACCATAAAACAACCGGTCATCATAATCGCAGTATGAGGAGTTTTGAACCGTTCATTGATTTTTCCTAAGAATTCAGGCACTAAATTGTCTCTCGACAAAGCCAGTGGATAACGAGATGCGGACATTATCCCGGCATTTGCAGTGGAAACAAACGCAAGAACAGCGGCAATACTGAGAAGTATCACACCTCCGTGCCCAAGAAATACGGCAGCACCATCGGAAATCGGCGTAAGCGAATGATCGAGTTTCGCAGAACCCAGCACGCCTGACGTCACGAAGATAACCAGCGTGTACAGCACGCTTACAATAAACAGGGAGAGAATCATTCCAAGTGGCACTGTACGTGCCGGATTTTTCACTTCTTCAGCAATTGCGGCGATTTTCAGGAGACCGCCGAATGAAATGAAGACAAAGCCTGCCGTGGAAAAAACCGCCGCGGTTCCATGCGGAGCGAATGGTTCGAAATTACGAACATCAATAGCTGGAATCCCTCGCACGATATAGTATATCAGAATCCCGAGGAGACCAAATACAAGGATCCGCTGAATTTTGCCTGCGCTTTTGATTCCAAAAATATTAACGGCAACAAAGAACAGGCACAGGGGCACGGCGATTATCCGGATGTCAATATCAACGATTATTCTCGTAAAAGCGGCCATACCTACGAGTGCGAAAGCACTCTTGAGCGATAAAGAAAACCACGTAAGAATTCCATCAACAGTCCCAACAGCCGGTCCCATACTCCGCGTAACATAGAAGTAGGTACCTCCTGCCTTAGGCATTGCGGAAACGAGTTCAGCCTGACTTAACATTCCTGCCAGCGCAAGCAATCCTGCGAGGAAATAGGAAACGACAACTGCCGGACCGGCCTGTGCGTGGGCAATTCCCGGCAGAATGAAAAGCCCGGAACTGATCATCGCTCCGGTGGCTATACAGAAAACATCGAGTAAATTGAGTTCTTTTTTAAGTTTCATTGAAGTTTCCTCCGCAAAATATGTATTCTATTAAAAACCCCTGAACTTTATAAGCGTAAGTCATTATTTGTCAAGGCATTACGACTAATTCGACGCGCTCATCCCTTAGCCTATCTAGTCGGCCCTGAAAAACCCTGATTTTAACCACCCGCGCTCCCGCGCTCAAGTGCCCGAGAGCACGAAGAAGATATGACAATAGCTTTTTGGACGCCCTGTACGCACGGGGCGCCAAAAAGTTGCTGCATGTTTCAAATTTATGATTTGAATAAGTTCAC
>CAZBGF010000251.1:0-3666 GCA_964491255.1 uncultured Verrucomicrobiota bacterium | reverse complement strand
TTATTCCTGACAGTGTCCGGCTTGAATGTTTTTTTTACGCATACCCATGCCGCAGTCGTCTCTTCAATGTTTTGGAACCATTCAGCGGCAGTAGCCGCAAATATGGCTGCGCCCATACAAGCCGGCTCCTCGCATGACGTTGTTACGAACTTTATCCCTGTCAGGTCTGCCTTTATTTGCAGCCAGAGATCGCAGCGGGCCCCGCCGCCGGTCGCAACGATTTGTTCTGGATGCTGATCATCACAGAGCGTGTTGATCAGCATAGCCAGACTGGCGGCAGTCGATTCCAGAAGCGCCCGGATAAAATGACCATGCCCGTGCGAGGAGGATACATGCTTAAAACCATTAAGGTTTTTATATCGGTTGGCCATGGGCATGGCAATAAGACCGTTACTGCCAATATCAACGCCGCCGGCTGATTGAACCAGTTCTTCAATGCTCAGATCAGGTGCATATTGTTGTTGATACCATTCCAGCGAGCTGGCGCCATTATCATTAAAAGCTAATTGATAGGCATTATATCCGCACATACCGGGACCCATACAGCATTTTTTTTTGGGGTGGTATTCTTTGCTGTAATGCAGACAAGCAAGGACAGTGCCTGTTGATTCACTCAACTCTGCGGTTGGCCCGATACCAGCGCCAATAGCCGCAACATGATGATCCAGACTGCCGACAGCAAAAGGAATCCCCGAAGATAAGCCAAGGCGTTGTGCCCCCTCATTTGTGAGTTTACCGGCCACAGCGCCGGGGTCAAGCGGTTTTGAGAGTTGTGATTGCGGAATATCCAGTATATTCAATGCTTCGTTCCACCATTGCCGGTTCTTGAGATCGAATACCCCCAATAGCGAAGCCGTGCCAATATCCCCGACAGTCTGCTGAGTCAAAGAAAAAGTCAGATAGTCGGAAATGGTCATGATGCGCTGAACACGCGACCAGATACTCGGTTCATGTTCCCTGAACCATCGGCATTTCGACATCAAAGATTCCACATGGAAATTTATTCCGACACCGGTTTTGTCCAGAAAATCACTTCGGAGATAAAGTTTCTGAAATACTGGATCGATTTTTTTCACACGTTTATCCGGCCAGAGTATCAACGGCGTTAACGGATGGTCGTGCTTATCCAGTAGAATAAAACTATTTGCCTGTGAGGAATAAGAAACGGCTTTAATATCATCGGGCCGGGCAAGGGCCTGTTCACAGGCCCGGGATACGCCTTGTCGCAGAAACGACCAGAAACGATCAACTGGCAATTCACAGCGCGATCCATCTCCAGTGTTTTTTTTAATAAAAATGCGTTCAAGGCCGCGAAGTCTGCCTTCCCGATCAAACAGCCCCAGCTTGAAATAACTGGTGCCCAAATCAATGCCTAAAACTAAGTCCATTTTTCTACTTGCGGTTCCTTCCCCGCTGCCTGAAGGGCAGCTACGTTCATAGCCCAGGGAGAATCCCCGGGAACACTTCCTGGGTAACAGGGTCTTTCAGTTATTTCTCTACATTACCTTTGCGCAGGGCATTGGCAATTTCGGTGAAGACTTGATCAATGGCAATAATGTAGCCGTCGATAATTTCGTCGGCATGCGACAGCGTTATATAAATTGACATACCTGCCGGAAAAACCGTGCTTGAGTATCGGCTGAATATACAATGATTTGAGCGCATCGGCAAGTTCGTATTCGAATTTAAAACGCCCTGAACACGGATGGTCACATAGGGTAGGGACCCGGTGAACGGCATACTCTTACTCAGGCACAAAGTGACAAAGGCACATAGGCACAAAGTTTCAAGGATAATATCCAAACACAGGAACAGCCTGCCCGTGGGATACGGCAGCCGCCGGATGGCCAGGGAAGATCGCGAAGAAAAATCTAAGACAAAGATTTGAAATTTTGACAGAATGAATAAAAAAACTTTGCGTCTTAGCGTCTTTGCGCGAGAAAAAGATATTCTGTCTCCTGCCTTTCTCCTTTAACCCAACCCAAGATTATGCTATAAATAAAGAGATTAAATCAATACAGTGAAGTGGACAACTGTATCAGGAAAGGTAAAGCATGACCGAAGACTTCCCATACAAGCCAAACAGCGAGATTCTGCTCTACCAGACGAATGATGGGCAGGTGAAGATCGATGTGCGCCTGGAAGACGAGACCATTTGGTTAAGTCAGCAGATGATGGCTGATCTGTTCCAAACAACCCAGCAGAACATCAGTCTCCATATTCAGAATATTCTTGAAGAAGGAGAGCTGACCTTAGAGGCAACTCACAAGAAATACTTGTCAGTTCAAACGGAGGGAAAAAGGGAGGTTAAGCGCCATCTCGAATATTACAATCTGGATATGATTATTTCTGTTGGCTACCGCGTTAAAAGCATTATCGCCACCCGTTTCCGTATCTGGGCCACTGAGCGGCTCAAGGAATACATCGTCAAGGGCTTCGTCCTTGATTCCGAGCGCCTGAAGAATCCACCCGCAGCCGGATCGGCTATCCCCGATTACTTCGATGAATTGTTGGCCCGTATTCGTGATATTCGGTCCAGCGAACGACGAATGTACTTACGCGTGCGGGAAATCTTCGCGATGGCCGTCGACTATGATCCGTCTTGGAGTGAAACAACGAAATTTTTCAGCGTCATCCAGAACAAGCTGCATTTTGCCGCCACCGGCATGACCGCGGCCGAACTCATCCACTCCCGTGCTAATGCCCAGCTGCCAAACATGGGTCTCACTAATTGGCAGAAAGGTGAAGTCAGGAAAACCGATGTTACTGTTGCGAAGAACTATCTCCGTGAGAACGAAATTGAGGAACTGAACCGAATCGTTGTCATGTGGCTCGACTTTGCCGAAGACCAGGCACTGCGCCGCAAACAGGTTTTTATAAAAAACTGGGAGACCAGACTCGACGAATTCCTGGTCTTCAATGAACGACGCGTACTCGACCATGCCGGAACCGTCAGCAAAGATGACGCCGAAACCCATGTTAAGCAAGAATACGGACACTTCGCCGAACGCCGCCGCGAACATAAGGAACAACTCGGCGAAGCCGAATCCATCAAACAACTTGAAGATGCAGCGAAACAGATTAAGGAACAGAACTCCGACGATACGGAAGATACGAAATGAAGGAAGCATTACGATGAAAAAGATGTTCGGAAAAGCACCTTCAAAGAAATAAACTTCCTTTTTTTCGTGTATTTCGCGTGTTTCGCCTGTCCGCCGTAGCTCGACTTGTCACGGCGAAGCTGAATGCGAAGTCGAAGGAGCAAAGGTTGGGTGGTTTAATTTTTCCCTTTGTGCCCTTTGTGCCTTTTTGTGGCTAATCTCTTCGCGCTTTTCGCGTGTTTCGTAGTTAATCCCTCTTCCACTCCCATACCCCGTTACTCCCATACTTCGACACTCCCCACCTGTCTTTCTCCTTTAACCCAACCCGGAATTATGCTATGAATAAATCTGCGTTAAACTAAATAAATGCGGCAAAGAAGTGTGAAAAATTTAGCCGCCCGTGGAGGGTGAAGACTTGACCCTGAATCCCACAGGAAGAAAATCAAGATATGAGTTCGAAAAAGAATAATAAACTACAAATACGCAACAGTACAGCCGAGTTTCTAATTTTCACCGCCCAAAGCGGAGAGCAGAGCATTGAGGTGCGTTATGAAGATGAGACCAT
>CAZBGF010000250.1:0-3670 GCA_964491255.1 uncultured Verrucomicrobiota bacterium | reverse complement strand
CGTAGCGCGCGGCCACCTTCAGCATTCCGGCCAGATCAAGTGACGGCGTTGAGAAGCTCATATACGAATACTTCATTTCTGCAACCTTTCTCTATAGATTAACTACTTGATCCTCTGCGCTTGACGTCCGAATAGCGTCCAGAATGCGCGAGAGTTCAAGCGCATCTTCCGGTTTCACGGCAAAGTCTTGTTCTCCTCTTACGGCCGCTGCGATTTCCTTATAGATCTCGTACTCATCCCCATATGTGTTGCCGCCAAGCGTCTCCTCGATGGTCGCATTGTCATTCGCTGTCATGGTTGTGAACTGGGTCGGGTCTTCAGGATTGGCCGGCTCATTCTTGATGATGGTCATCTCCTTGCCATCAATCGTGATTGTTCCTCGATCCCCCTGCGCAATCCAACTTGGCATCGGCGCAAGAGAGATTGTGTATTCGACTTGCACAGTGACGCCGTTGTCCATCGTTATTATGGCGATGAAGAGGTCCTCGACATCGCCGGGATTGATCGTCTGCTTCAGCCGTCCGAACACGTTCTTTACCTTGCCACCGGCCAGCAGGATGGGTGGGTCGACTATGTGAGGGCCCCAATTAAGGAGATAGCCACCCGCGAACTTGCTTTCGGTTTGCCAATCACAGCGCGTGCCAAAACTGGCCACTGTTCGGCGGATTGTAAAGATGTTGCCGATGGCATCTTCTTGCTGCAACGTTTTCAGTCTCTGCAAATCGGATCCCCATCTCGCGGGCAACCACGGCAGAAGCTTCTTTCCGGACTTGCGTGCTATTGACACCATATGCTCAGCTTCGCCTTGGTTTGCGGCCCAGGGCTTTGTGACCAAGACGTTAGCGCCGGCTTTCAGACAGTCGCATGACATTTCACAATGCTGGTCATTGCGGGTGATAACACAGACCAAGTCGAGTTTCTCCTTTTTAAGCATCTCGTGGTAATCCTCGTAGACGGTACAACCGAACCGTTCGAAGGCCTGCTCTCGTCGTTTTGGATCGATGTCACACACAGCAGCCATGTCAAAGCCGTCGATTTTCTCGATCGGTCCGGCATGCATGGTGCTTCCGCTTCGCCCATAACCCAGTATTGCAGTGCGTATTTTGTTCATATTCCTCTCATCCAACTTAGTTAATATATTGACGAATTTCTATATAATACTGATATTAGGTTGTGATTGGGAGTCAGGGTCATCGGCAAAGATATCTTCACGACCATTGCCGCGAATTGTGACATGATAAATTGCGCCCGGAAATTGCACTCTCAATTTTCTTGGCATGGTGCCATTCTGTCAAAACTTATCAGGCTTGACAAGCGTTAAGTCTTAAAGTTAGGTTTGACCCCGTGTTTTCACGTGCTTTCACGGCTATTTGCCGTCGCCTGCATCCGGCTGGTTCGGTCTTTCTTTTTCGGCATAGGTGATCACGAAATCGATCAGTTCCTGGCTCTGAAACCAGCCTGACCACATGTTGTGGCCTTGGTCTTTGATTACCTTAAGCGTCATCTTTCCGCCCAGGCTTTCGTACCTCTTCGCCAGTTCACCTGAGTTCTTTTCCAGGGGAACCGTTTTGTCCTTATCCCCATGGATGTGAAAGATGGGCACCTTTGCTTCTGCAAGTGGGGCAAGTCGATCAATCGGGTTGTGTTCAGCAAGATTGGCCGCAAAGTTTTTCTCGGTCATACCATATGCACCGCAGGCTCGTTTAATTCCCGGGTAGCTGGCGAGGTTGCAGACCGGGTATATACCGGCTATACACGCCACCAAAGCGGCATTTTCTGCTGCCCAATTGTATAGCATTAATCCGCCACGGCTTCGCGCCAACAGGCATGCTTGTTTTGCCAACCCTCGTTCCTCAACAAGTTCTTTATAAAGCGAAGAAAAGACAGCTCGTCCCGCTGGGCTACCATAGGATTCGCCCACATCCACGCCCGCAATAGCTATTCCCTTATCCAGGAAATTGTCGAACATCCACTTCTCTTCCTTTCCCGGGAGCCCAGGCAATGTAGGCGCATACCAGACCCAAGGGATAGGACTGACGGGATCTGTTTGTGACGACAGCATCAGGAAGGCTGTTTGGCCTTCCACTGTCAGTTCATTCTTCGAAGACGGTATCATTTTCTTTCTTCTCCTTGTCTAACGGCTGCCTTGAGGCGCGCTGTCAAGCGTCGACTCCAAGGCTTGGTTGGGCAGAATCATGTGTTCTTCTTCAGCCATTCGAGGAGCTCCAGTCCTTCCTCAACAGTCTTGGCCCTGACATCATACACAAGGAGTTCAGGAAGGTACTCGCCGTGAATACGTTTTACATCGGCGGGCGAAAGATGAAGAATGATGATCTTTCCGGCCTTCTGAATTCTATGCAGAACATCCGGCCATTCAATCTGCGGTTTGTTTCCCGCACCAGAGACCCATTGAACGGCATCGAGATCCTTAATCGCGAGTAGATCATCCAGGTGGGTCAGCGCATCAGGTCCGTCCAGATGAAAGCAACTGCGATCCAAATATTGGGCCTCATCTTCGAGTGCCGGAAGCACGAACTTGCGGAACATGTCAGGGCTCAGCAACGCAATAAAATCCGCCTGTATCCGGTTGTAGCGGCCACGGTCGTACATGGGCAAACCGCAGGTGGTGCCCAATTTGGCCTTGGATCCGTACTGGTAGAACTCTTCGTAGACCTGTTTGAATATCTCGCGCGCCTGTGTCAATGCCCTCATGATCACTTCGGGAGTGTCAATCATATCGAAAATCAGGTTCTCCGCTCCGCGGAGCCCTTCCAGCAAATCGATGTTGCTATGCATATCAATATCGCAGAGCAGGCAGCACCCTTCGAGATGTGCTTCAGCGAGGGAGTGGAACTCTTTCATGCGCTGATAGTACCGATTGCTTTCTTCAATGGAGAGCGGCAGAAAGGTCTGCCAGTCCGTTACTACCTTTTCCGACCAACTGGTAACACTACTGCCTTTATTGATGACGAGCGGTGCTCCCAGGAAGGCAGCCATCTGGTCCGGGCCGAAACCCGGCCGGACGGCGGGCATTGCTTCTCCCAGAAATGCATGCGAATCCAAATACGAATCACATTCTCTCAGGACCTTGTTGAAGTCATCGTCCACCGCAACAAGCCTGGAATACCTTGAGGCGTTTGTTGACCGTGGCGCGGTTATGAGAGTGCACGGGCGATCAATCATCTCATGATCCCAGAGTGCGTCCCAATAACGCTGGGCTCTCTCAAAATCTAGTTTGTGTTGCAGTGGTTTCTCATTCATTCATCTTGATCCTCGTCTGCCGAACTTAGTTAATATGTTGACGAATTTCTATATAATACTGATATTAGGTTGTGATTGAAACTAAAAAATACAGGGAGTGAGATATATGGCATATGGACGGGCAAAAGTGCGCAAGAAGTACCGACCTCAGGCCGGGCGGTTGCTTGATCAGGTTCGCGACGGAGATTCATGGTCATCGGCAAAGATATCTTCACGACCATTGCCGCGAATTGTGACATGATAAATTGCGCCCGGAAATTGCACTCTCAATTTTTTTGGTATGGTGCCATTCTGTCAAAACTTATAAGGCTTGATAAGCGTTAAGTATTAAAGTTAGGTTTGACCCCGTGTTTTCCCGGAAATTGCACTCTCAATTTTTTTGGTATGGTGCCATTCTGTCAAAACTTAT
>CAZBGF010000249.1:0-3671 GCA_964491255.1 uncultured Verrucomicrobiota bacterium | reverse complement strand
TCTCCCTGGCCGCCGCGTCACTCGCCCCGTACGTACGGGGCGGCTGGCAGGGCGGCTCCACCCTGGCCGGCCTGAGCTCCGGCTCGGGCAGGCGGGCAGGCATCCGTAATACTATCCGTCATTTTCGTGTATTTCGCGTGTTTCGCGGTTAATTCTTTTTTTGGTTGCGGTTTTGCTGCTCCAAGTGAATCCGCCTGCCCGCCATAGCCTTAGCGAAGGCTGGGTGGCTAAAAAGATATTTGACTGGAATTGCTGAGTATGATGTTGACCTTTGCAGTGAAGTCTATAAAATGAATCAATATGAATGCTTTTATTTTCTTTCTGTCCGGGTTTCCGATCGCGAATGTGATTTCGGCATTTCGAATCTCCAATGTAAGCGGCCAGTTTATTGTTGTTATCCTGCTCCTCGGTTCGATTTTCGCCTGGTCCGTTATGATTACGAAATTTTTAGAACTGAAAACAGCCATGAAAGCTTCAAAACAGTTTCTTTCAGCTTATCGAAACAGTAACCATCCCATGATGCTTTTTTTAATGAAGCGGAAATATACCGCGGTTGACAAGTATTCAAACACTCCTATGTATACGATTTATCAAGAAACATGCCGGAACATTGCTGAATCCCTGCAACTGCATGAAACCAATACCGCTGAGCTGTTCATGGAGGAAATGAACAAAACCAATCATTCATTAAAGGGATATCAAATACGCACCATGCGCAATTTAGCTGACCAGGTGTTATCGGAACAGGTTGTTGATCTTGAAAAACATATGATCATTCTCGCAACTGCAGCGACATCAGCGCCATTTCTTGGACTGCTGGGAACCGTGTGGGGTGTTATGGATGCGTTTGGAGGCCTTGCTCTGTCATCCTCTGCCACGTTGGCGGCGGTTGCGCCTGGTGTCTCCGGAGCTTTGCTCACTACCGTGGTTGGCCTGCTCATTGCGCTCCCCTCGATTATCGGATACAACGTTCTAACCGGTCAAATCCGTAAATTAAGCATTATGATGGAACATTTTGTGCAGGAACTCATGGCAAATATCGAACGTCATTTCCAGGAATAATCTTTATGCCTCGCAAACACTCTCTCGTTGAACTCAAAGAATTTTCAGAGATCAGTTATACCCCGCTTATTGACTTGACCATGCTTCTGCTTGTTACATTTATCATTACATACCCGCTGATGGAGCAGGGCGTTCATGTCAATCTGCCTCATGGTAAGGCGGATGAACTGCAAGCTGAGCAATCACGAACCATTACGCTTGATATTAAAGGCAATCTTTATCTTGAGAATGAACTCACAACTTTACCTCAACTTAACGATGAAATGAGCGCGCTCGGCATGAGTCGTCCAGATATTGCCGTATTCGTTCGTGCTGATAAAGACCTGAAATACGGCCGTCTCATTGACGTTATGACAGTTCTGCACGGCGCTCAGATTACGAGAATAGCTCTGGTCACGCAGTCAGAGTGAGGTGAAAGCCGTGCAGTCAGCCAGCTTGGCGCCAATTTCGCGGACATACGTAAGTTTCGAGAGAAGCATATTTATCGGACAACGCCGGCGTTCACCCGGGATTTCGAAATTGAACAAATCATCGTATTTAATCTCTGAAAGCGCCTGCATAACATCCATCCAATCAACAGTCCCTTGCCCGAAAGGCGCCAAATGCTGGTCGCCTGTGCCGTCATTGTCAGCTATATGCAAGGCTTTCAGATTTTCACCCGTATCCCGGATGAATTTGCTCTGGCAGGCTCCGGCAAGATGCAGGTGTCCTGTATCCAGACATATGCCAAGATTTGTGGGTCCGACAGACTTAATGAGTTCCAGTAAAATTTTGGCTGTTGGAGCATAAGTAACATTTTCCAAGCAGATAACAAGATTCGTGCCGCGGATGTGATCTGTCAGTTTTGACAGCGATTCGCTCCGGGCATCATGAAGCCGCGTTGCCGACGCAGCTTCTTTTAGCAGATCAACACCACCCGGATGTAACACTGCTCTCTGAATGCCGATTGCCAGGTACAGGTCGAGCCACTCCTTGAGTTCATCAACAGCGGCGGCATTCGTATTTCCCGCGATGTCGGCGTCTATCTTCAAATGGCCTTGAATGACACTTACCCCACAGCTGTCCGCAAAGTCAGCGTATTTCGCACCCACTACGTGTGCCTCACCCCTTTTCAGAAGTGCTTCGCTGTGTTCTGACGAGAGCTCGGTATATGACCACCCATATTTTCCAAGCGTTTTTATTATATCTTCCGGCGACATCTCCAACAACAAACTCGTCCACATAGAAAGCTTCATATCAATATGTTCCTAATTAGAGTTTACACGAAAAGCCTTTTCGCAGTTTGCGCTCTACTTACGTGCCAAGCTGAAGTCTCCGACGAAGGATGGTCACGCCATAGACTCTTGACCTGCGTAGCCTTAGCGAAGCGGGTTGCCGACGGTGGATGAGCGCAGTTTTCAAGTCGGTTCCACGTAAATCGGTGTCGAGAATGCTCTCCGGTCGTCGCTGGCAGTACTCTCTAGACGATAGTATGCGGGCTTGGCTCCAACTTTTTTCGTCAAACTGCCAATGATAATGGCCTGTCCCTTTGCCTGAATTGTTTTGATCACCCTGCCATGTGAGATGATGCGGATTGATGCTATACCAGCTGAATCAACTACGTGAAAATTCAATTCAATCTTCGATCCTTTCCGTTGGCGTATAGTTGAGCCCATTGGCAGGCCGTTGCAGGAAAAATCCAACAAGCTCGCTTCACTCGCGAAACATGAACCCCTGTTCAGCGCCTTTATGATTGATGGCGCTGAAAGCCTTTTCGCGAATATACCGGTCCAGGCACTGCCAATATCATCCGGAATATGTGCGTCGCTTCCCCCGAGTGCGGTGACCTTTCTGCCATCACACAGAAGCCTGTCCCATATCTTAACCGCTTTGGCATTGAACTCGTCATATGCACGCACTGGCTTGTTAGCGCCGTTGATGATCTCAATTGCGAATTGCGAGCCTAATGTCCAGAGTTGATTAATCGCTTCATCCTTGTACCAGCGAGCTGGATACCAGCCGACAGGATGTGGAATCCAGACAAAAGGAGCGATTGTTTTTGCGCGCGCGTAATCAGCGGCAATGTTATCGCACCGGGGTTTGAATCGGCGTTTGCCGCCAAGAAGGCCGATGTGGTGCGTTTTTGAACCGGGTTCCTGGCCCCATGATGCATCAAACCATTTGCGCACTACGCGTTTCTGCCCGAGAGATGCGTGGTCTGTCGCGAATATGAAATCGAGCCCGGCGTGTTTGGCGCATTCATAATTTTCTTCCACAGTTCCCTTGCCATCGCTGTAACTGGAATGCGTATGGATGTCAATTGCGTATGCTCTTTTCTTGAAAAGCTTGCGTGTTTCAGCCAACCTTTCAGACAGGTCCCGTTTGTAATATCGTATCCTTTTCTGGAGGCGTTCATATCGATACTGTTTTAATTGTTCTTTTTCCATTGTATTCATGATGTTTTTTTTTCTTATGCTGATAATACTGGCAATGCCTGTGACTTGTAAAGGTTCATATCCCGATAACAGTTGCGTGAAATCATTGATATCAAAATTGTAAATATAAAACTTGTAAATATAAAACACATTTATTCTTTTTTCACCAGTTTATAAATTTAAACATTTGCCGTC
>CAZBGF010000248.1:0-3677 GCA_964491255.1 uncultured Verrucomicrobiota bacterium | reverse complement strand
ATTTCCTCTTGACTACTCCCATTCCTTTTTACACACAATTCTTTACAGTACTTTCATCAGCCGTGCAGATAACACAGCAAGCAGGCTTGCGCCCTTTACTGCGGCCAGCAGGATACAGGACGCACTGATGCCAAATGTCGGAAGAAGAAAAACACCAATGGCAAAACCTCCCAAGGCGCCTCCAAACAGGTCCGCAGCGTTGGTTAAAGCCGCGGTTGGACCTGTTGCACTGCCTGTATCGCGCATGATATAGTTACCCACTGGAAATTGAGCGCCGCCCGCCCAGCCCACCAGAATGACGAGTCCATAAATAGATGCCTCGATAAAAAAAACGGAAACAGGGGTCATGGATGAATGCAAAAACCTGATCATCAATGAAGGAATAGCCAGTGCAACACACAGAATAATCAGTTCGAGCCCGATCATGGATGGCCATGCTCGATTTTTTTCAGTCATGCGGGCAGCGGAAACAGAGCCTATCATCATGCCCAGCATGAACATGGCTATGATCAATCCTATTCTCGCATAAACATATCCGAAAAGATTCTGAAAAACAAAAATCAGAATGATCTCCAATGCCATCTCGCAACAACCCGTAGTGCTGATGGCGATGGCCAGCATGCACCTGCGCCATGCTCGAAATATACCTGGACACTTGGGAATTTCGAAGTGTAGCCGCGGCAGTCTCTTGCCGCGATGTTTTCGCCCCAACGGAGCCGCCTTCGCTGGGAAACTTCGGCGAGCCATGGTAGGGCGGCTACAATCACAATTTGTTGCGAAATGGACATGTTTTTGCCGAATGGATAAAAGACCACCGATCAAAAGGAAAACGACGCCAATGACCAGAATCGTTGCGTAAGTCCAATCGAAGCTAATCCGGCGCAGTCTGCGCAGAAATGGTTCAAGACGGGATCCGCTGAACCGGCTCCACAACGTCAAATAATAAAATGTGGAAACCGGTTTAAGAGACGTGTTGGCAGGCACCCGCATCTTTTCAAGGCGGTTTTTCACAAAGACGACTTTTTCAGGGCTTATTTCATCGGCATTGAGAAAATACTCAGGCCGAAAATAGATGTTCTTAAGATGCGCGGCGGCACTGCGCTGGAACAGGGTTTCCCTGTTAAAAGTAAGCGGACTGTCAGCCATTCCCGCGAAAAACTGATTGCGCATTCCGGCCGTGGCAAGAACGCGGCAAAACACTTTTTTCAGAGATTGATAGACGGACGCACTCAGACTCGCGGTTTCGTCCTGAAGCTGAACAGATGATTCGATAGAAGTGTACATGAATCCGCGACGGGTTAGAATGCGTTGAATATCTTGATAAAATTCAATGGTATAGAAACGGTTTAAAGCAACTGTTGTCGGAGACGGCGCGTCAACAATCACTGCGTCATACATTTCCCTGCATGTTTTGACAAAGCGGGGGCCATCAATGTGATACTGTTTGACACGCGGGTCTTGAATGGCTTTTCGATATTCCGGTCCTCCCTCGGCATAAAGTATGCGGCTGATATCCTGATCCAATTCCACGCAGGCAAGGCGTTTGACCGGGTATTTCAACAGTTCGGGAACATCGGTCACAGGATTTCCGCCAATAAGAAGGACGGATTCAGCTTCCGGGTTCTGGGCCATAATGAAATTGATTTTATGTTCACCGCTAATTTGATCGGGAAACACGAACATCACCTGTCCATTGCCGTAAAGTGTTTTTTGGCCTTCAGTTTCAATGAGCGCCAGATTTTGATGCCGCGAATCCACTGAAACCAGGAGTTTGGTTGAAGAAGCCTTGTCCTTAGCAGGTAAACATCCGAACGCGCGCCAACGTCCTTCGATGCTGGACCGTTCAATTCCATCCAGGCATTTCGGACAGAAAGCAGCCGCGGCAAAACATAAAGCTAATAGAAACAGGCATTTCCGGAATGAGGGTCTGGTCACCATTAATGCTGAACCGAGCATCGCGCAGGCACCGGCAAATGCTGCCATTGAAAAGGGTTCCATAACATGGACAAGAAGAAATGTAAAAAGAACACCACCGGTCATACTGCCCAGGGCGTCGAGCGCGTACACGCGGCTGACAGGATGACGTTCCTGTTTTTGAGCGAGTTGACACGCGCAGGGAAAAATGGCCCCGATCATCAGGCTGGTTGGTAACATGGTAACCACAGTGCTGCTCAGCATTGCGCTGAACGACACATATTCGCCGAATGGGACATGAAGAATGGCATGTAGTTTCCTGATAATAACAATCTGCACGGGCAGGAAAAAAGCCAGCAGTCCGAGCAGAACGGCAACCAGCCATTGTATCCGCAACGCGGACAGATGCTTCGTAAACCTGTATATGATTAACGATCCGAGGCTTATGCCGATTAACCATGATCCTAAGATTGCCCCGAGTGTCAATTCATTTCCGAAAAACGAGACAAGCAGTTCTCTCAGCATCAGAATCTGTGCCAGGAGTGAGTATAATCCCGCACAGAACATCGTAATAAGAAGCCTGGCGCGGAAATTTGATATATTCAGCCTGATGTTCATAAATTTCCAGCGTTCCAATTTACAATTTACCCCTTTTGATCATCTCTTGCAATGCTGGATTTTTTGAAAGTGTTTTGTTAGAATGGCAACCAAAGGAATATTCTGATGGAATCAATAACAGGTGTCGGAACCGCATGACATCTCATTATTGAGGATGTTGCACCAGATTCTGCTGTGGCGCGCTGGTGAAACCAACGTCAGCAGTTTTATCCAGGAGATTACCGCGAGATGCCAAATACGATAATCAATGACATTAATCTTTACTATGAGATTCACGGAAAAGACACTCCTCTGATGCTTGTCGCTGGTCTGGCCAGCGATTCCCAGAGCTGGCAATCGATAATAAAGGACCTGTCCCGGCAATACCGTGTCATAACTCCCGATAACAGAGGGGTAGGTAGAACTAAGCCGTCGGATGTTGATGTAAGCATTCAGCAGATTGCCGATGATTGCATCGCGCTTGTCAGGTATTTGGGGTTGTCATCCGTCAACCTGATTGGACATTCAATGGGAGGTTTTGTGGCGCTGGATTGTGCCATCCGTTACCCTGAATATGTCTCCAAACTGATACTGGCGGGAACATCGGCATTCAATTCCGAACGGAATAATGCTCTGTTCCTTGATTGGGTTTCTTATCTGGAATCGGGAATGAATTTGGAGCTGTGGTTCAGAAATATATTTTACTGGCTGTTTTCTAAACGATTCTTTGAAAACGAGAAGATAGTGAATGATACCATCCAATTATCAATCGAATATCCCTATCCGCAAAGTAAAATCGCCTTCAAAAATCAAGTCATGGCCGTTGCGGGATTTAACTGCATGAACAGGCTGTCTGAAATCAGTTCGAAGACCCTGATTATCAGCGGAAAAGAAGATTTGCTATTCCCCCGGGAAGAAGGCGTCAGGCTGTCACAGATGATTCCGGGAGCAAGTTTTTCTCTCATCGAAAATGCGGCCCATTCCATACACACGGAATGTCCCCGGGCATTTACTGATTGTGTTCTGAATTTTCTAAACAATTGCTAACCATTCGTCCTCTCCCATGCCCTGCCTGAAATAATCTTCCGATAGTTTAAATTAGTCGGTTCTTAAAAACCCTAATTTTCACACCCGCGTTCCCACGCTCCAACCTTCGCTAAAGCTTC
>CAZBGF010000247.1:0-3705 GCA_964491255.1 uncultured Verrucomicrobiota bacterium | reverse complement strand
AGTAACTTAGCAAAAGACGAGAGGGATCGGCTTTTCAATGCCGCACACAAATTGTTTTTTAGACCCGCAGATACTGAAATCCGGAAATTTGCAGAAATAGCAAGTATTTCTACAGGCGATAAGACAGATGTGTGGATGAAGCAACTTGCATCTCTGGAAAAGGGTGAGTGTTATTCCTTGGGGCCCAGCCTGAATAAGGCAACGGGCAAATTGGAATTCAAGCCCTTCAGAATAAGTGTTCTACCACTAAATGAGCGGGTTACAGGTGACTAACAACGAACATGTGAATCAGAGGTTGCCGCGGAACTTCCATCAGACCTTTATTCCAGAACGGCAATACATCAATTCCATGCTGCGTTTTTCAGCTGCCGGCAGAGAAGGAACTTACCAAGATATTTCAGCTGCAACGGGCATTCCAACGGGGACTTTTAGCGGAAAGATGCCAGCCATTCTGGACTACTGCCGTGGCATGGGGCTAATTCATCTTACGGGAAAAAAACGTTCCAAGATTAAACGGCCTGTTCTAACCCCATTCGGTAGAATTGTTCTACGTGAAGATCCACACCTGAGAGAACCTGTTACACAGTGGATCGCGCATTTTCATCTTTGTGGAATTATGAGTGGAGCGGAGGTTTGGTACCAGACCTTCTTCAAAGGCGCCAAAATTCTTGGTTCGGTATTTTCCAGAAAGCAACTTGACGATTATTTATCTCTTGTTTTCACAAAAAACGGTAATGGATTTATTGGTCCGATGGTCCGAATGTATCAGGATGACGCAGCGTTCGGAATCTGCGGCGCATTAACAGAAATCCAAGGAACTATTTCAAAGCATGCGGCTCCAATTGGGGATGAGTTTGGATTTGCCTATGGCGCATGGTTAGTGCAGCTAATTGCGGACCATTTTCCATCTCATGGCCAGGTAACCGTGAGTGATCTCGATACAGCGGCAGGTTGGGCAACCATAGCGGGTTGGAATACATCAACACATCAGCGAGCGTTGGCTTTGGTAGAACGTAAAGGGGGCCTGGTCATTGATCGACATATGTCCCCTTGGATTTTGCAACCGGACCAGGCTCCTGAACAAGTATGGTCTCTAATATACAACGATTTGATTTGAGGTTTCCAATGGATATCCCAATGAACGAAGTTGTAAGATTCCGGAGTGATCGGTTATTCAATGGCGCCGTAGATATCGACTGGTTTCTTGGGGATGAGGATCGGCGAAATAAGGTTTCACAATGTTTCGTGTTTCATGGTCCCGAGTACCATGGTGTTGCCCAAGAAGATCTGACTGGTGCAGGCGGTCATCAGCTGCTTGACACAGCAAGCTTTGCACGTTCTGTTTTATTGCGTAGTTACGGAATAGAAGACGAGCCATTCACATTGGCTATTGCCGGTTATGGGACCGGAAAGAGCCATTTAGCTTTGACGTTGGCCACGTTGCTGGCTAATCCTATTGGAAAAACCGCTGAGGCCATCACAACAAATCTTGAGGAGGCTGATGATAGAATTGGGACTGAAATTCGAGCGCTGGTTTCTGAACAGGAAAGACCTTGTCTCGTCGTTGCAATCAACGGAATGGGCAATCACGACCTTACGGCGGAGATCAGCAGGCAGGTGCTTGCTCAAATCAGGGCGAAGGGGCTTGAAACACGAACCCTTGATGAACTCCGACCTCGGTTTCGAAATGCGATTACGTTGATAAACATGTCTAATCCCAGCGTCACCGGAGAACTCTGTGACAATTTGGATATTTCCAATGTTGAAAATATCATTACAGCACTCGAAACACAGGATGAACAAGTTTATTCTCAGGTACACGGGTTTTTCTCTCAACGTGGAATGCAATTTCAAGCCATTGGCGGAGAGTCGATCAAGGACCTTATCGAAGCAGTTTCTCGTGAATACTGCGGCAACGGCAAGCCATTTTCCCGCTTTGTAATACTTTTCGATGAGTTTGGGCGCTACACGGAATTTGCAACTATCAAGAGCTCAATTGCCGGCAGCGGCGTATTGCAAGACCTTTTCGAAGGCGTGCAAAACCATTCTGAAATCGCCTGTTTTGTCGGCTTTATCCAATTCGAACTCAATGCCTACCTACAACGCGTTGCGCCTGAATACCGTAACGATATCAAGCGCTACATTACCCGGTACCAATCGGCCGCCAAGGCATATCTTTCAGTAAATCTTGAAACCCTTTTCGCGAGTTTAATTGAAAAGCGCGATCCAGGGCTATTAAAGAATTGGTTTGATAACCGACGCGAAATAGAGCGATCAAAGGCGTTGATGAAAACCATTCAATCATGGTTCCCGATAGCGAGGAGCTATCGGTTGTGGCGGGTTGAGGAGGAGTTCCACTCTGTTGTCCGAAAGGGATGCTGGCCTTTATCAGCCCTGTCTACATGGTTTCTTGTATATTTAACGGCCGCTGGAAAACATCTTCAGGAACGCTCGGCCTTGGCATTGCTCGGCGAAGCGTTTGAACAGATCCAAAAAACCTCTTTGCCTCCTGAAAAGCTCTGGGAAATCGTTCCGGTTGATTTATGGTCGGAATCATTAGCGGAAGAGTTGTTGGCCTCAGAAGAGCATGGGCAGCAAGGAGCAATTGCAAGTGCATTTTCTACTGTAATGGCACGGCATGGGACAAGGCTGATGGCTCGCCATAGAAAAATCTTGATCGCCATTGTCTTAGCGTCGAAAATGGGGCTTGTTGTAGAAGATAGAGTCCAGGCCAATGAAGCTATTGCTACCCTCAGTGGATTGGACTTAGATAGGGTAGAAAAAGGCCTAGAGCGACTTCAGTCGGAATACAATGTCGTTGAGTGGGACGAAAGTTTCAAAGCATACGATATCATCGGGGATGCGCTTCCTCGAAAGCAATTCTTGGCGTTCATACGACAGCGAGTAGCGAATTTCTACACCGAGGATGTCAAGGCGAACTTATTTGCAAGAAAAGGGCAGGAATGGTGTGAGCATCTTGGAGATCTGGAGTGTGATTTTTCAGAGGAGTACCGGATAACTACACGTGAATGGCGTTATCAGAGTATCTTAACAAATTCTGAGTTTTTGAAAACCCACCTTTTGGTATCTGCTGACAGGTGGCTCAATGCAATGGCTGTTGACGAGCCTCGCGGAACCGTTCTCTATTGTTATGTCCCGCAAAACGAGAACTCCGAGGAAACGTGCACCCACGCCGGAAAAATGCTGCGAGATATTTGCAGGAAAATCAAACAAGATGGTGTCCCGATTCTGGTTGTGTTGTTAAGTGATGAGGAGGGGGTACTTGGACAGTCACTTGCTGAGCTAGCTGTACTTGAAGAAGATCTGACCGATGAGGATAGGGTAAGGTTCGGAAATCTTATCGGTGCCCACAAAGAAAAATTGACCCAAGTGGTAGCAGGACAAGTAGCATCTATGCTTAAACAGCGGAGATATATCGCCTGTGTGAAGTCAGAGATCAAGGCGAGGCGATTGTCTCGTGTTGGAACTGAGGTTTTTTCAAAGATATACCCAAAGCCCTTCACTTTTCCGTTTGATGGTTTCAGCACATCACGGGGGAATGCGGCCGATACCTGTCTGCAACTGACATCCGAATGTCTGGCTGGCCAAATGGATTATGGCAGTGTCATTGCCAAACCGGTCAAAGCCAAGAATAGAGCCATCCAAGTATTAGAGAAAAGCTGGGGTGTATTCACCAAGACTGGA
>CAZBGF010000246.1:0-3706 GCA_964491255.1 uncultured Verrucomicrobiota bacterium | reverse complement strand
GAGGATGGTGACAGTGTTATCGTACATAGTTCTTTCCGGAGTCTTGGCAGTGTTGAGGATGGACCAGGAACCGTTATTCGGGCATTGATCGAGACTGTTGGGGTCTCGGGAAACTTGATGCTGCCGACGTTTAATTACACACGGCCGGTGCCTGAGCCTTACTATGATCCGGAGGAAACTCCCGGTCGGACCGGGATCATCACAGAGCTCGGCAGAAAATGGCCTGGGGCTGTTCGCAGTTTGCATCCAACACATTCGGTTACTGTGATCGGGCCGGATGCGGATAAGCTTACCCGCGATCATCTTGAATGTCGTGTTTTTGGCATAGGCAGTCCTATTGACCGTTTGGCAAAGATGGGGGGGAAGATTCTGTTAATCGGAGTTACAAATGCTTCAAGCAGTATGATTCATGTGGGGGAAGAATATGCCGGCATACCAAAGGTGTCCTGGTATGACGATTTACCATCGGTGAAAATAAAAATGCCGGACGGCACCATAAAAGCGCATCAAATTGATACATCATCATCATGTAGCGCTGCTTTCGGTGCAGTTGATTATGTGTTGAGACGTAAAGGACATATCTGCGATGCACGGACAGGCAGGTGTCTACTCCAACTCATGCGGGGCTCGAATGTGATTGAAGCGGTTTGCGATATGATTAAAGATAAGCCTGATATTTTGCTGTGTACCTGGCCGGAGTGCAAACCCTGTGCCGGAGCCAGAAAAAAACTCATTGATCAGGGACGAATTACACCACAGTAGTAATTCTGAAAAATCAGTGCGTTGTATTGGAGACGAAATGCTAATTGACTCATGTTGCACGGTTGGACAAAATGGAGATTTTGAACCGTCAGTAGAGGAACTTATCCGTCAAATGGACAGGGCAGACGTTGACAAAGCCGTGATCCATTCCCCTGATATCGGTTACGCATGGGAGAATGAGAAATATAATGATTTCATTGTCTCCTGCGCTGGTAATTACCGTGATCGTCTGATTCCTTCGGCCACAATCAATCCCTGGCGGCCGGATGCGCTGGAAGTGTTGAGGCGCGGATTAGGGTCCGGCGCTAAAATCCTGTCATTCTCACCGGAAATCCAGGGGTTCAATGTCTCAGGCAGAAAACTGGACCCTGTTTTTGAGGAAGTTGCGAAAAACAGGATATCGACCCCGATCTACATTCATACCGGTCATTACAGTTTTTCGACGGTTGCACAGGTATTCCTGTTGGCACGTCGTTATCTTAAGCTCAATTTTATTCTGGGGCATTCAGGAGCAACTGATTACGGCACGGATGTTGTTTCGGTCGTGAGTCATAGTGAGAATATTTATTTTGAATCGTCTTTTGCGCGCCCAAAAGGATTTGTAGGGAAAGTGGATACACTTGGGCCCGAAAAAGCCATCATGGGCAGTGGTTTCCCATACAACGACTTGAAATTCGAGTGGTCGGAAATGCTCCGATTACTGCCGGTTGAACACCGCGACAGAGTGTGTGGCGGCAACCTGGTAAAATTACTGGAGACAACAGACCCATGATAGTCGATACTCATATACACTGGCCAATGGCAGACGAGCGGGGAGTCGATACGTTTCTTGCTGTTCTGGACAGTTACGGTATAGATCGTGCGGTCGTTTGCGGCTATGAAGTGCTTTACAAAAAAGGACGTGTTGAGGACTGGAACGACCGTCTGTCCGAGTTCTGCGGGAATGATGCGGAACGACTCGTGGCTCTTGGCACAGTTCACTTGGCGGAAGGATGTGAAAAAGTTGTCAAGGAAGCTGAAAGATGCATCAACACGCTTGGAATGAAGGGATTCAAAGTCCATCCCTGGCTGCAGGGTGAGACTGTTTTTTTTGACAGTATGTTTGAACTGTGCCGCGTTGCCGGAGAACACAATGTGCCTTTGATGTTCCATGACGGCACGCCGGTATATGCAATGTCGTCGCAAATAGGGGTTCTTGCAAAGATGTTTCCCAATACGGTTTTCGTTCTGGGGCATTCCGGGATTCTGCATTATTGGGAGGAGGCAATTGAAGTAGGGCGGCAGTTCTCGAACGTTTTCCTTACTCTTTGCGGCGGGCATCCATATGGATTGCAGGCTATATGCGATCAGATCGACATCGACCGCATTATGTGGGGTTCTGACTTTACCGGGCCGGGTGCGGATGAATCTATCCATTATCGCATGAAATTGGCGGATGGTCTGAATCTCGCCTCGGGACAAAGGCGGAAAATCATGGGTGAGAACGCGCTCAGGCTGTACTGGGGATGACTGAAAGTGTTCCCAGGCATTTCTGCCTGGGCTATGATGTAGCTGCCCTTCAGGCAGCAGGAGAATTTGCCAACCACGAATTGCACCTTATCGAAAATTCCGGAGGATTTTCGAAAGGTGAACTTAAAGGAGACAGTGATGAGTTTACAGGTGAAATCGCTTAAACTGCACGATGTCAATTTTGGCAACCAATGGTTCGATGAAACACTTGACCGTTGGAATTATGACGACTACCTGGCACATGACAACTGGCGTAAAGCCTGGATCAGCATGGACTGTTGTTTGTATAACCAGGATGACAACAGGGTGTATCTCGGCATTACTTCTTTTGACTCCGATATTTTTAAGGCGTATGACCGTAAATCCGGGAAGTTCGTTGACTTGGGTTTTGAACGTGTGGTTGACCCGTTTGACGCCAAATTTCACAGATCTCTGGTCAAAGGGAAAGACGGTTGCATTTATGCTGCAATTGCATTGCTTCATGATGTTGACAGGTTAAATGAAGCTCCTGGCGGTGCGATCGTGAAGTACGATCCTTCTTCAGGAAATTTGATGAAACTGGGTATTCCTATTCCTCATGTTTACATTCAGGCCATTGCGCTCGATAATGCGAGGGATACTATCTATTGTCAGTGTTTTGCTCCGGAATATTTTGCGTCGTTCAACCTTCAAACACGTAAAGCCCGTAACCATGGCCTTCTCGGCTCAGGTATTGGCGGGATGGCGCAGAGCGAGAACATTGTTCTCGATGACAAAGGATGCGTCTGGTGTAATTGGCAGGTTACACGTGCGTGGCAGTCCTCGCCCGGAGTTGATGCCGCACGTCTTTGTAAGTTCGATCCTGAACAGGATAGGTTGGTGTTCTTTAAAAAGGGATTGCCGCTTCCGGACGGTAAGTACGGCAGTACAAAGGCCGAGGGCTTTTTCAATTTCCACGATGGCTATGTTTATGCCAGTGGATTAAACGGGTCGCTTTACCGGATTGATACTGAAACAGGCGAGGCGAAGTATATGTTTACACCCATTTCTGATAGAAGCAGTCGTCTGGCGTCTATGGTGCTGGCTCCGGACGGTTGTGCTTACGGCGTTACTGGCCGCGACGGAAAATGCGAGTTGCTGAAATTCGATTTCAAGAACGATGCCTACGAACTGCTGGGCGCTATCGTCGATCAGGACGGTGAGTCGTGCTATCAGGTTCATAATATTTGCATGGCCGATGACGGAGTGTTTTACGCCTGTGAGAATGACAATCCATATCGAAGCGGATATTTATGGGAAATTCAGCTGTTGAATGAGTCTTGACCAGAAAAGTTATAGCCACGGATTACACGGATTTCTCATCTGGGAAATCAGATCAATATTCAGTCAAAGTGTTTTGAAATAATTTAATGTATAGGAATTTTCGCGTCGGCCCCGCGCAAAGCCGAGGGGCCAA
>CAZBGF010000245.1:0-3708 GCA_964491255.1 uncultured Verrucomicrobiota bacterium | reverse complement strand
AATGAACGCGGTGGGGGAGGCCGCGTTTGCCATGGTTAAGGAAGTTCGTCGTCAGTTCAAGGAGATCCCGGGTTTATTAGAGGGGAAAGCCAAGCCTGAGTATGCGAAGTGTGTTGATATTTCCACACAGTCTGCCATCAAGAAAATGATGGTTCCTTCGCTGTTAGGTGTACTCTCGCCGATAATCATTGGTGTGATCGGAGGCCCTGAAATGCTGGGCGGCATGCTTGTGGGTGTGACAGCTTCCAGTGTCATGATGGCATTGTTCATGTCCAATGCGGGTGGTGCATGGGATAATGCGAAAAAGCATATCGAAGCCGGCGCTTACGGTGGAAAAGGGTCTGCCGCTCATACGGCGGCGGTGATAGGGGATACGGTTGGTGACCCTTTCAAGGATACGGCAGGGCCTTCCCTGAATATTCTCATGAAATTGATGTGCGTCGTTTCATTGGTCTTTGCCCCGATTTTGAAGACTTTAACGCCATTGCTGAGGTAAAGGCGGAGTAACTACTCAGTGCCTTTGTGCCTATCTTACAAGGCGGAGTGAATGGGGCATTAGTCCGGGTGCTGGTATCGCAATCTGGGGATGTGATAGTTCCTGGCTATGCGCGCGTTGGCGGATGGAATCCGCTCTGGATTCAGAACTATATCAATTTTCATGGATTGGAGCGAAATACGGTGAATCGTGCCATCCCGTTGTGCGATTCGAAATACATCTGCTAAATTTCGAATAGGTTCGCCATTAACGGCTGTAATGACCTGGTTGCGCAGATTTTCATAACCGATATTAATTAGATCTGGAAAAACACAAGATAGTATTACAATATGATCATTTGGATTATCGGTAATCTGGTTTCGTGTTAAATACAGGTGAAGCAATCTCGTGTCAGTCATAACCCGCCATTTTGATCCGAACATCTTCAGGTAATCAACGGTCAATTCCCGGATGACGAGTCCACCTTCCACAAGGTATTCCTCCTGTTCACCCGTGATATTATACGAAATGGTGGCGTCCTTATCCTGAAGATTTTTCAGTTTGAGTTTCAAGTGTATTGGCTGTTTATTTCGAATGACGGTAACAGGTGTAATGTCACCAGGGCTGCCTCGGCCTTTAATCAGGTAAGAAAAAAGAATTCGGCCGAAGTCAGGGTCATGATAATATCCCTGGGAATCCAGTGCGTAACCGTCCCATTCAATAATTACATCGTCCGGCAACAGTGTGTGATCGCTTCCAGGCAGCATTCGCTGAACAAGAATTCCTGTTTGATCCTTTTTCAATCCCAGAAAAGCCTGCTTAAAGGGATCAATCAGCGGAGTCCACAGGAGTCCTGCTGATGCAATTCCGGGAAATGGACGGATTTTTGATGCCTGGATAAATTTATAGAGTATTGAATAAGGAAGCACATAACAGATATTGGTGTTGTTATTATAACGGATGACGATGCCGAATAATGTATTGTCTTTGGTGAAGACTGGAGTGCCTCCATTTCCCGTGATGGCCAGATCGGTTAACACCTGAGCCACCAATGTTATTGACTGAGATTCAGGCAGGCTGGCCATGGAAATTTCAGAAATATGTCCGGTGCCGGTCTGTATCTGGCCGGTATAGTCAAATTGTACGATGGTTAACTGAGCATCTTGATCTATGGCTGAAGCGATTTTGACGGAACGCATGTCAAGCGCTGCCGCTTGATTTTTGATGTTGAGGAGCGCTAAACCAGACTGGTTGTCCGACAGCGTTACCGAAGCTGGGATTTTCATACTGCTTCTGGTCTTGCGGATTTCGACGAGAGTATGATTGCGAACAAGATTTTCCGTTGTCATAACCAATCCACCCTCGATAATCACTCCATAGCCATTTCTGACTTGTGGAGATTTTTTTCGCCATGGCAGGGCAGAATCATACTCCTGGTATGTTACAATGATTTGAACCACGCTTTGGTCAAAGTCAGCGACTGCTGAGAACGCTGTCGCGGCTGATCCCAGACACACACCCAATAAAACACAAAACAAAAGGATTTTATTATTATTCCAGTTCATGCGATTTCTAATCATTTTTAGTAACTTTGGTACTCAGTGCCTTTGTGCCTGAGTAGTTAATCATTTTTCAAATGTTCCAGTGATGAAATTCCATAGGTGGTCAGAATTTCGCGATCTGATTTCGATATTTGTTCGGCGTCCAATACGAGTGTGTTGTCCATATCTTCGAAACAGATGACATGAAATCCATTTTGTGGAACCTGCATGGCTTCCTTCACGTCTTGAATGCGGCGGATGCGTTTACCATTGATACTGGCTACGATTTTATTGATGTACCTATCAGCATAGGTATTACAGGGATGGGCCAGCCGTCGGATCAGTATGACAAACTCTTCCCGATCCTTGTATAAGCCATCGAGTTTGGCATAATGCATGTAATAACGGAGGTGTTGGATGTTGGAGAGCGATGACCGACGGTTAAGTGCTATCAAGTATCCGGATGTCAAAGGAGAAAAAACCAGACCTCCAGTGAGGTGATATTCAGGTGATTGATCATACTCACGCCTGAAAGCAAAAAAATCTTTCGGTGCCTTAAGTGGAATAGTTACGTTCTGTTTTGTTGAATCGCGCCAAATGGTGATATTAACCGAATCTCCGCACTGCTTTCGTTCCAGCAGTTCAATAAACTCAACTGTATGGCCGTCCAGCAGAGTAGTGCCGTCATGCGCAATCGAATGATTATCTATGGCCAGCATCACGTCCCGGGGACGTAAAATATTCAGGGCGCTCCCAAAAGGATCAATATAATCTACAACCACTCCGTTTTCATTATTTGTCAAGCCCAGGTCCGTGCGGAGCGCTGGGTTACGGGTTTTTTTCCATCCTACACCAAGTTCGGGAAAACCATTATAAATACTATCTTCAATATCTTCGAGAAAATGCCGGATCACAGGCATAGGAATAGCATACCCGATGTTCTGTGCTGTTTGCAGTCCCTGAAACGCGAGTCCGACAACGTTCCCGTTGAACAGAATTGGCCCGCCGCTGTTTCCCGGGTTGATTGCAGCATCGACCTGGATGACCAGATGACTGTCTATTCCGCTGTGTGAATATAACGAATAATCAATACGGGATATGATGCCGCGTGTGATAGAGAGATGGATTCCTCCAATTGGATAACCCACTGCCAGCACTTCTGAATTGAGATCCGGCACTGAACCTCCCAATAGAAGCGGTTCTGTTCCGTTGAAAAAATCAGGATTGTCAACAGTCAGAATCGCCAGATCGCAGTCGTGCCCGATAAACGAAACTCTGGCCTGGTATTTTTTCGGGTGCCCCTCTTTCTGCACTTCGATGAAACGCGCGTCGGAGACAACGTGGGCGTTAGTAAGAATTCGTCGTCGTGAAATGATGAAACCAGAACCGCTCGTCGGGATGGGAGCGCCCATTTGCCAGGGGATGGTATAATCAGCTCTCTGGATTGTGACATTGATTTTAATTACCGAGCGTTTGAGTGTCTTTCCGGATAAATCAGACGAGAAGGAAGGCATGCCGATTGATGCCATGGTCCCGATGAGCATAATTCGTATATAAAGACAAAGACGGTAATCGTTCATTATTCCCCGTTCATGTTTCACTGTTACGTTGATTTTTCTGACAAAATTATCGGCAAGCGCATACAATCGCGCATACGAGATGCGCTCCTACATCGTCGTTCCGTGTAGGAGC
>CAZBGF010000244.1:0-3718 GCA_964491255.1 uncultured Verrucomicrobiota bacterium | reverse complement strand
GGGGTAAATAAACTTTGTGCCTCTGTGCCTTAGTGCCTTTGGTGCTGAGTAGTAACTAACGCAAGAAATAAATTAACCACAAATGAACACGAACAAACACAAATCAGAAAAAAGTAAATGCAACAAAAAACGAACACATTCCGTTATGTTCGCTCATTTTCTTTCGCTTCATTCGTGTCCATTCCCTGGCCGCAGGGCGGCTCTTCGGGCAGGCGTGTCTATTCGTGGTTTTCTGGAGGATTAGCTTTATGCATTTGCAATTTGTTTATCCATGGATGTTGTATATGCTATGGCTGGTACTTGCGATTGGCTTAATCTGGCTGATCGTGTACCAACGAAAAGAAAACAGGATGGAAAAACTGTTATCCCGGGCAATGCAAAAAAAATTGTGCCCTCCCTCCCACCCGATTAGATTTTACTGGCAGTTGATATTGCTGGTGACAGGACTTCTTCTGACCGTCATAGCTCTGGCCAGGCCGCAATGGGGCACGAGAGAAGAAAAAATCTTTCAACGCAGCCGTGACTTGATTATTGCACTCGATGTGTCCAGGTCCATGCTCGCCCAGGATGTTCGACCCAACCGACTCCAGCGGGCAAAAACTGACATCATGGATTTGATACGGGAACTCCGTGGAGACAGTGTAGCTCTGATCGTGTTCCGGCGTAAAGCCATCCAAATCTGCCCGCTTACCACTGATTACGCATATCTGGAAGAAACTCTTAATGACGTCACCATTAATTCAGCGCCAAGGGGGCAGACAAATATTGGTGACGCTATTGACAAGGCGATACAGACATTCGGCAGTGATAAGGGCTCACATAAAGCCATTATCCTTATCTCTGACGGTGAAGATCTTACCGGCCATGCTAAAACCGCGGCAGAAAAGGCTCGAAAAGAAGGAATCGCTATTTTCACCGTTGGCTTGGGCGATCCTAAAGGCGCAAACATACCAGACGCAAAAAGACCCGACACTTCCATGACCTATCGTGGTGAAAAAGTCATTACCCGGCTCGACCACAACACCATGAAAGCAATTGCAAAAATTACGGGCGGGGCTTACGTGCCGGTAGGAATAGCCAATGTCAAACTCGGAACACTTTATCGTGATCATCTGAGCAAACTGGCTGCCAGGGATATTGAGGAATCAATTCAACAGAGATATATCGATCGTTATCAATTCTTCCTGTTCCCTGCTCTCCTTGCATTCCTGACAGCCGGCATTCTGAGTCGTGGCCGGCTTGCAGAAGGCAGGAAACGGAGGATAGAGGACGGAAGACAGAGGACAGAGGTCAGCGGTCAGCGCGATACGCTTCACGCTTCACGAGATACGCTTGAGGACAGAGGCGGAGCAAAAGTCACTGACTATTCACCATCAACCACCTGTCACGTCGCAGCTTCTGCGCGAAGACGGATCAGCCATCAACCATTAACCATTCTTATTATGTGCTGCTGCGTTCTTCTCTCTGCTTTTGCCGATGAAACCAACTCCGTCACTATGACTGACTCTCCTACTACGACCAACGCTACACAGCAAATACAACCAAAAACCGAACATACCATAAATACTATAAACACCATAAGCATCCCGGCCGGGCGGAGAGGAGCACGAGTCGCTCAAAAGTTGTACCAGAATGGAAAATACAGGCAATCCGCAGAAGCTTATCTTAATGCAGGACGGGACGCCAATGAAGAATTGCGGAATAACATGATTTTTAATACCGGTTGCGCATTGTATAAAAATGGACAATATCAGTCTGCAATACAAAAATTCTCTGAATTGGCAAAACATAACAAAGCAGACACCTCTGCCGCGGACTACAATCTCGGCTGTGCCACTTATCAACTCGCCGAAGATACTATTGGGACCGCTTCAAACCGGTATTCCAAATCAATCCTGCCTCTGCTCAAACGCTCAGGCCAGGCATTTCAGCACGCATTACACGCTAATCCGGAGCATAAAGCGGCTCGCGAAAACCTGGCAGTCGTTGCAAATGTTTTGCCAAAGACCAGGAAACAGCTGAAAATTCAAGCCTTGATGGAAAAATACGGAAAATCCCAGCCATTTCAAATTACCGATGAAATGCTCAAAAACCAGAGAGATATCAATAAACGCCTTTCACAGGCTATTTCAAACAGCACACCCGCTAAAATCAAGCTTCTTGAAAACCTGGCCGCTAGCGAAAAAACCAACTCTGATCTCCTGATCCCGTTAACACCCATCCTGGCAACAGCCATGAGCAGACAGCCTGACCCTCAAGCTCCCGGACAACAGGTAAAACAGCAGCAGCAGATTGCGGCACTGGCTCAACACCTTGAAGCCGTACGCAATGTCATGCATCAGGCTGGCGAAGAACTGCGTGATCTTGACGGTAATGCCGCGAATTCCGTCATGGCCGCTGAATCAGGAATATACAACATCTGGAAAGGAACTGCGCCTTATGCTCCTTTGCTCCGTGAAAATATATACAGGCAAACGAATACTATCGACATGACCGTTTCAATCCTGCCGCAAGCAACAGACGAATTCAGAAAAACCATTCAAAATCAACAAGATGAATCATTGGATTTGACCGACCTGTTTATTAAACGCTTTTCTCAAGCTGTTCCTCCTGGAGGCATACCCGGCTCGCCTCAGCAAACAACACCTGCAGGCACTAATATCAGCACAACAGTCACAAATAAACCCACCATGACCGCAGAAACACGTACAAAGATTTTAAACATGGCTCAACAAACCAAAACATATCAGACGCAAGCTTCTAAAACACTTGCAAACGCCAATCTAAGTGATTCACTTGCAAAACAACAGAAGAGCTATAAACTGCTTAAAGAAATTGAAAAACTTCTGCCGAAAAACAAGAATAAACAGAAACAGAAGCAGAGCAAAGACAAGCAAAAACAAAACAAAGACAAGCAGAAACAGAAGCAAGACCAAGACAACCAGAAACAGGACCAACAAAAAAAGGAAGAAAAGAAAGATGAACCCAAGCCGGATCAGCAAAAGCATCAGCCTGAGCCAAAACCTAAGGAGCAACCGGCAAATCAAAAACAGTCGAAACCTGATAAAAAGGAAATGACGCCTGAACAGGCCAAGGCTTTGCTTGAAAAAGCTTTGCAACGCGAAAAGGATCATAAAAAGAAAAAAATGATGCGTTCTTATATCCCAATGTCACCCGTGGATAAGGACTGGTAAGGGTTACTATAAGGTTGTTTAGGCTGTAGACTGAAGGCTGTTAGCACCTGATCCATCAGGAACTACTATAAAAAACAAGAAAATCACGAAGCTTTCAAGTGTAAAGTGCCTAAAGTGAACTAAAGTTATAAGAACCAGAAACCGTTGATTTCCGCGACAGGACGTGGCGGGCGTAGCTTTGAGCGAAGCCCGATGCAATCGTGTGGCGAATTCGGTTTCCCGACTTGTCGGGATTCGACAAAGCAAGGCAAGCTTTGGACGGATGTGGGTGCGCCGCTCGCAGCGCTATACTTGCGTATGCGCAAGCGTGGGAAACCCGCAGCCCCGAACGTTCGGGGCGCCGCATTTTTCGAACCGAATTCGACACACTACTAGCAGAAAAGCATAATTGGGTTGCGGGCACAGCCCGCATTAGTACGAACCATGAATGATTTGTTTAAAGCTTATCTCAGCCAGTCGGCTCTTCGCCATAATCTGTGTCTTATTATGGAAAAAGCAGAAGATACTCCTGTCTGCGCTATGGT
>CAZBGF010000243.1:0-3732 GCA_964491255.1 uncultured Verrucomicrobiota bacterium | reverse complement strand
TTGAGGCGCTTCATGCTAATAAAAAGTTAATTTCTCTTGAGATTTCTTCACTTTGCGCCTTTGTCACTATGCGCCTTTGTGCCTGAGTACATAGCTTGTAAAGTTGCCTCATAAACAGTCCGAACCGGAACTCCCGCCTGTTGAGCCAATTGCATACAATCTTTGTGTTCTGGCGACCGTGTTATAACACGGCCTTTCCATACGCCGATTTTCACGATCACACTGCCGTAAGGCGTTTCTATTGTCTCGAGGCTCCGATCCAGAATATCTCGCTTGACTGGATATTCGCGGATTCCAAACGTCATGCTTTCCTGGAAAATCAGGTCCAGAAACAATTCACGCTGTTCCGGCCGGCATAAAACAGTCAGCAGGATGCCGGGCCGCTGTTTTTTCATCTGCGCGGCGGTCGTAAATGCATCCAGCGCTCCTGCTTCAATGAGCCGTTGCATCAAGGAGCCAATCAGCTCCGGCGAGGTATCATCGATATTGCATTCCAAAACAAGACAGTCATCTGTCGAAATATCCTCATTCCTGAATTCCATCAGAAATACACGTAGCAGATTCGGACGTTGATTTAATGTTCTATGCCCGAAACCATAACCCGTGTGAATAATTTGACTTCCAGACGGAGGCTGATCCATGGTTTTCCAGGTGCTGAGCAAGACGGCGCCGGTGGGCGTAACCAATTCAAATGGTTCTCGGGTCTGGACTACGGGAACTCCTTTCAGGAGCTCGACAGTTGCAGGTACAGGTACGGGTAAAACGCCATGAGCGCATTCAGTGGTGCCGCATCCAAGCGGCAGGGTGCCAATCGCAATGCCATTGACATCCAGCAGGTCAAGAGCCAGGCATGCTCCCACAATATCAACAATAGAATCGACAGCTCCCACCTCGTGGAAATGAATCTTGTCCGGAGTCGTGCCGTGAACCCGGGCTTCGGCTTCTGCGAGACGCTGAAACACTTTCAGGCTTGTCTCCTGGACCCGTGGACAGAGATTGCTGTTTTTCACCAGCGTTTGAATTTCCTTTAATCCACGACTTTCTTTTACGTGCAATTCTGAATGATTATGTTTTTCATGGCCTGTATGGGAATCGATTTGGACATTGACACGGGTTCCTTTCAGTCCATTTGCGGTAAAATGTGACGATTGAATTTCAAAAGGTTCTATTGACAGACTGGACAATTGACGCTGAAGCTCATCACGGCTTACTCCCAGATCAATCAGCGCGGCGAGAATCATATCGCCGCTGGCTCCGCCTATACTGTTAAATTGAAGAAATTTCATGGTGCCGGTTCCCCGATTTTGTTAATCAAGGCCGCTGAAACACCGGCATTGAACCCGTTATCAATATTAACCACTGAAATGCCTGGAACACATGAGTTAAGCATAGCCAGAAGCGCGGCAATACCATTCATACTGGTTCCATACCCGACGCTGGTTGGCACGGCGATGACAGGACAATCAACAAGTCCTCCAATCACGGATGGCAACGCGCCTTCCATTCCGGCGACAACGACAATAGCCCGGGCTTTATTTAATTCATCCATATGGTTTAACAGCCTGTGTAACCCGGCAACTCCGACATCATAAATACGCTCGGTATGAGCACCCATCCATTCAGCGGTAAGCGCCGCTTCTTCCGCAACGGGAATATCCGAAGTTCCTGCGCATACAACAGCAATATATCCTACGGGCACGGGTGGTTCCATTACCTGCAGAGTGATTGCTTTTGGTCTTTCATGATATACCGCCTTTGGGTAGGTCCGGAGGACAGCATCATATTGCTCGCGCTCGGCGCGCGTAGCCAGAACGTTCTGTTTTGCTTTAACGAGTGCTGATATAATCTTGATAATTTGGTCAGCGGTTTTCCCGGGAGAGTAGATCACTTCAGGAAAGCCGCGCCGGCCGAGACGATCAAGATCAATTCTGGCGAATCCTAAATTGCATTCGGCCATTTCACCAAGCATTTTTTCAGCAGCTTCCACTGCAAGCGTTCCCTGCGCTACTTGTTTGAGGAGATCGTTTAATTTCATGGTATGTCTATGATTTATTTCTCAACGCAGAGGCGCAGAGGCGCAGAGAACGCAGAGCCGCGCAAAGGTGTTTTTAATATTCAGAAAGTCCATTTACCACTCTGGCAACTCCCTGCCTCAATGCGGCGCTGTGAAAATTAATAATCAACCCTAGTCGTTTGTTGCATAATCTGAGATAGGTTAACAGTTGAGGCTTATCAATAGGCGATAATTGTTCCTTTGCTTTCAAATCTACGATGACTTTATCTTCGACCAACAAATCAAGTCGCAAATCGGTTTTCAATACGGTTCCTTTGTAATGTATTGGTACTCGTTGCTGCCGCTTGAATTTTATTTCTCCCAGATGCAGTTCATGGCATAGTGCTTCTTCGTAGACGCTTTCGAGTAATCCAGGCCCCAGACATCGATGTACTTCTATGCTTGCTCCTATTATTTTCTTTGAAATTTCATTCTCATGCATATAATTGTTTTTACATCTAATTTGTTTTTGGGTTCCTCTGCGTACTCCGCGTCTCTGCGTTAAAATTTCAGCATTTACCGTGAAAGCCGAGCGACTTTCACGCGTTTTCCAGTCTCAATAGATTTCCTGGCTGCCGTCATCATGGCTAATCCTTCGAAAGTAGTTGCCATGTCAACTGGTGCGGGCGCGCCGTTGAAAAACGCTTTGACATGATGAAGAAGATCGCGGCGGCCGTATTGATTACTGCGTTGGAACTGTATGACTTGCTGATTACCTTTGACTGTTCCATGCACACGTCCGCCATACGTATTACAGCCGCTTATGGCCTCAACTATTCCATGACGTTCGTTATCATAATTAATCACGGAGATAATGCTCTGTTTGGTTTCAATAGCCTGAACCGATTGTGAGCCTGGTCCCATGATGCGCCGCAGCATTTCGAAGGTGTGTACGCCATACCAGATCAGAGAATCACCGGCCGGCGCCTTTCCCAGTACGCCGAATGTATGGCAAAGCGAAACATCGGACACCTGAGAGGTGATCTTTTCAATTTCGGGACAGAATGGAACGGAAGAACCGGACCATACTCGAGTTTTGTGTTTTTTTGCCAGCCGTATGATGGCTCGTCCATCGGCAATCGTGGTGGCAAGCGGCTTGTCTAAAAAAACGGGTTTGCCAAGAGCGGCTACTTTCTTGAAATATTCAAGATGATAACTTCCGTCATTAATTTCCAGCATAATGGCATCGCATCCATCAATCGCTTCTTCAAAATTGGTCGTAACATTGACTCCCCACTTTTCCAGTTGCTGTTGGCGGCTGTCAAGTCCTTCTTTATTTTGAAACGGCGTTTCAAAACGGAGACAGCTGATTACCCGAAGGCCTGGAACCCTTTCGTCTTTTGGGCAATCCGAGGCCTGTATGCGTTTCGTGCATTGAATGCTGTGACTGGTATCCAGCCCGATAATAGCGACTTTAATCATATGTACGGCTTTCCTTTCTAAAAGGTTGTTTTTGAACTTCTATAATATTTTTTAACACACTATTGTAACATAATCTATATTATTTATTCCATTAGAATATTTTCTGCTCTGGTAAAACATAAATTCCTATGAGTACGTTTTTTTTCTATTGCTTTTTTATCATATTGCCTGCATAATTTTTTACCTTGTTCATATTTCGTGGTGGGGTACCCAAGTGGCCAACGGGGGCAGACTGTAAATCTGCTGGCGATGCCTTC
>CAZBGF010000242.1:0-3735 GCA_964491255.1 uncultured Verrucomicrobiota bacterium | reverse complement strand
CCAACATCGAACGTTGATCTGCTCTGACTTCGGCGTTGGTTGTTCGATGTTCGGTATTGGATGTTCAGCCCGTAAGGGCAATTGTGAACCCGACAACCTTATAGTAAAGGATACATTATGATTCCAACCGTTAAGCTCGTAAAACAATTAATGGAATTTCAGACCGTCAGCGAGGATATTCAGAACATCAATAAATGTGTTGATTTTCTGAAACAATATCTTGAGACAAACGGGGTCTATACCCGCTTGGAAAAGCTTAAAACACGTAAAATTCTGTATGCTGCAGTCCGAAAGACAAAAACACCTGCCATCCTGTTCAATGCCCATCTGGATGTAGTGCCGGCCGCCGACAAAATGTTCAGGCTAAAGAAACAAAACGGCTGTATTTATGGGCGTGGAACAGCGGACTGCCTCGGCAATTGTGCTGTGCTCGCGCAGGTTCTTATTCAATGTCGTGATCGTTCCGATGTAGGAGTGATTTTTTCAACGGATGAAGAAATTGGCGGGAACACGACCCGCGCTATGATTCACAAAGGGTACCGAGGTGATATTATAATTATTATGGATTCTGTAAGAGATAGATGTGATATAACTACAGCACAAAAAGGTGTTTTAACATTGAAATTGACAGCTTCAGGAAAGTCATGTCACGGCTCGTCACCCTGGCTTGGAAAAAACGCGATTGATCGCCTGATCAAAGGTTATATTAAAATAAAGACTTTATTCCCGCAGATCAAACGCGGGGATGAGTGGCACACATCTTTATCAGCCAATATGATATCTGCCGGAACCGTGTTTAACCGTGTACCGGATCACGCTGAAATGATTCTGGATATCCGCTATACTGAAACAACATCTCCACGTGATCTGATTGGAAAAATCCGCAAAATTTCAGGATTAAAAATCGATATAGAAGCAGATTATCCAGTTTTCTGTTGTGATGAACACGGAATCGTTTTGCAGGAATTGAGGAGTTTCATGGCAAAGAATCTAAGGCGTCGGATCAACCTGATCCGTATGAACGGAGCTACGGATGCTCGTCACTTTGTAAATTTAAAAGTGCCTGTTGCCATGATTGGCATTCCGGGCAAGGGCCATCACGCGGATGAAGAACGGGTTAACATAAAACAGATGCTGAATTACCAGGCAATGCTTGTCCGTCTATGTATGCAGAGCTTGAATTCGCTTGGGAAAAAATGAACGTCCACTATTCAACACTCAACGCCCAACATCGAAGTTGGTTTTCACCTGCATGAGCGTTATGAATTGAAACAGAATATGAAAAAACGTGAAGAAATATCTCGGAATAATAGTCCTCAGGCACAGGTTCGTTGCCGGGCTGTAATTATCGGGCTTGGAGATGGTGGATGTCATGCGGTAGCGCATATTGCGCGTCACTGGAAGGATGTCCCGGAGCTTATCGCTATAAATACGGATATCAGTCAAACACCCAACCCAAAGAATATTCGCTGTGTTGAAATCGGCAGGGATGTGATGAAAGGTATGGGAACAGGGGGTGATCCCAGAGTCGGACGACGGGCCGCTGAATCAGATATGGATACAATCAGGGAATTGTTTACAGAAAAAGACATGGCTTTTTTGATTGTTGGATTAGGTGGCGGTACAGGCACGGGAGCAGCGCCGCTTATCATTGAGGAAGCAAGAAAAGCAGGTGCTTTGACACTTTGTTTTGCTATGCTGCCATTTGAATTCGAGGGAAAACAACGAATGGAACACGCCAACAGGGGGCTTTCTGCTTTGCAGGAGGTTGCAGACGCCGTTATTTGTATACCCAATCAGCGGCTGTTCAAATTGATTGAAAAGCGGGCGAATATTACCAAGGTTTTCCGAAAGACAGATGAAGTGCTAAACAAAGGAGTTCGGGCTATATGGCATGAGCTTTGCAGGGAAGGTGGATTCCAGGGAATCAATCTTGATTTCTCTGATTTGCGAACTCTGGTTAAGAATGGCACTGGTCGATGTGTGTTTGGATATTCCGAGGGTACAGGCGCAGATAAAGTCGAATTAGTAATTAAAGGGATTCGTAATCACCCCTTGTTAAATCAAGGGCAAGTTATGGCAAATGCATATTCATTTTTGGTGAGTATTGTCGGCGGACCTGATATGTCATTGCAGACAGTAGATCAGATCATGACTGGAATATTGGAAATCGCTCGAAAAGATGCCCTGATCAAAACAGGAGTCGGTTGTGATCCGGATTGGAAAGATAAAGTGTCGGTGATGATTTTAGTCTCTGAAAAGGAGAAGGTTCCAGAGGCTGGTCATCCGCCCCGAACAGAAAAAGAAGACATATTGGATGAAACAGAGGAACACATCAATAAACAGACCGACCGCTCAAAACCTGCACGGAAGAAGAAACTCATGCAGGCGAACCTTTTTCAGACGTGGGGTCGTTTTAAAGAGGTTGACCCGACGATTGTCGACGGCAGTAATCTCGATATTCCAACGTATATTCGGCGTGGCATTCTGATTCAAAAAACAAAAGACGACGCTTTATAATCCTGCTGTTTCAACATTGTTTGATGGTAACGTATCATTGAAATTCTGACATTAAGTCCACGCCATGCTTTTTAAGCATGGTTTACCACCCCGAACATTCGAGATGGCCTTTGTGGCTACTTTGAAATTCTTAATCATGAATTTACATGGAAAAACTGCACTGGTCACTGGTGGAGCGATCCGAATTGGAAGCGCAATCAGCAGGGCGCTGGCTGGAAAAGGCTGTGATGTTGTTATTCATTATCATCGCTCAAAGAAACAGGCTGTTGTCCTTGCCACGCGACTTCGGCGGCTTGGCGTGAGGGTCTTTACTGTTTCAAATGATTTTCAATCGCCTGATGATTGCAGACAGATTATCGAGAAATCGATAGAGATGGCCGGCAGTCTGGATATCCTGGTCAATAATGCTGCAGTGTTTCACAAAGACAATCTAACATCAGCATCGGAATCGAATACAGGGAAAGATTGGGATATCAATTTTATGGCACCCTTAAGAATGATTAAAGCGTTTGCACGTTATGCGAAGAACGGCAAAATTATTAACCTACTGGACAGTCGTATCACTTCAAACGAAACCGATGCGTTGACTTATGTGTTGTCAAAGAAGGCCCTGGCGAGTTTGACGAAAATAGCTGCGGTGGAACTGGCGCCGGCAATCGCGGTCAATGGTGTAGCGCCGGGACCTGTTCTCAGGTCATCCAGTCAGAAAGCTGTGCGTGAAAAGGCCGGATTCATGCCCTTGAAAAAAAAACCAACGGTCAATGACTTGGTCAAAGCTGTTCTTTTTCTGCTGGAATGTGATTCCATAACAGGCCAGATTCTTTTTGTCGACGGTGGTCAGCATTTGCTTAGGAAAGAAGGGTAGGGGATGGGCTGTATTCATATAGGACCAGTCTCACTCGATTGTTTTATAGGTGTGGATACCATAGAACATCGAACAAAACAAACCGTTAAGGTAACTGTTATTTTGCATTGCAATCTTCAGTCAGCCTGTCAAAGCGATCAGATTGAGGATACAGTCGATTACGCATTGATCCTGGAGAGAATTAAAGCAGGTGTTACTAAAAGCAGTTTCCATCTTATTGAAGCATTAGCTCAGCATATTGCAAAAATTTGTTTAGCTGACAATCGGGTTACCGCTGTTGATGTGACTGTTGAAAAGCCCCATGCGTTACCTGATCCTGTCGCGGTGAAAATTCACCGTATCAACACCCC
>CAZBGF010000241.1:0-3749 GCA_964491255.1 uncultured Verrucomicrobiota bacterium | reverse complement strand
CTGCCAAGCCGTAGCCTTGAGCAATGTCGAAAGGGCGAAGGCTGGTGCCTTTGTCGCTTTGTGCCTGAGCAGATAATTATTCCACAATGACATCATCCAAAGAACGTTTTGGTACGTGTTGTGTGCTTTTGCTGTCACGCCAGTACTTGATATCACCATCCGGTCCAACTGATTCAAGAACAATGGTTTCTTTCGGTTTGCCCAGAGCCAGGACAAGGAGTATCTGATAACGATCCGGTAATCCTAAATCCTTGCCGAGCTTTTCTCTCTGGACAGACCCGATCATACAGCCGCCCAAATCTTTTTCCGCGGCTCCAAGAAGAATGCTCTGAGCTGCTATGCCATGGTTACAGCCAAAAGACTGAGATATTTTCTTGTCCCCGAGAATGATGATATACGCGGATGGTCTTTCACCATCCGTCGGGCCAACCCAGTCTTTGAGATATCCTGCCCATGCGAGATGTGGAAAGATCAATGCGTTATTATCAGGGTCGCAGGATACGATGTATTTCAATGGTTGAACATTCCCGCCTGACGCGGAAAGTCTGCCAAGGTCCACGAGTTCTTTCAAGGTCTTGCGCTTTATGGCAACTTCCTGATGGAATCGCCGATAGCTCCTGTTTTTCAGTATTAAATCTCTTATCATTATGATCTCCTATATTAGGAAGATTTTTAGACTCCTGCAAAATTACTCAAAAACGGTTTTTGGAACTGTCTTTCATATTGTAGCCGTCGCTTTGTAAGCGACGTCTCCTACGCGGTTTATAAAGCCGCGGATAGTTTACTCAGGCACAAAGTGACAAAGGCACATAGGCACAAAGCAGAAAGAAAATCCAGCGAGTGCGGGACAGGCGCACCTATAACCGACGGCGCCGAAGGCGACCAGCGTTTCGTTGTTTTATCATACTCTGTGCCTGCCTTACACTCATTCTTATATCTGTGTTTATCAGTGGTTTTATTTTATCTCTGTTTTTAAGCTTCCCGGATCCATACCAGCATTTCTCCCTCTCCCCGATTTGCCCACATGAAGTATGGAATCGCCATGATCTTGCACGAACAAAGTCTGGACTGGTTTGTTCGATACAAAGAGTCTTTCCATTCCCCTGTGTTTCGACGAAACGCCTTGCCGACGATCACGGGAATCCCCTTGAGCAGACCTGATGAGCCTTTCTTTGTTGTCAGCTCGGCGTGTCTCGGCAGAAGCACATCGTGGAGATTTTTTCCATTGTCCTTCTCTTCCAGGCAATACACTATAGGTCCTCGCTGGAGCGCGATGCGACCGCAGTCATGACGCACAGAAGGATGAGCTTCTACTCGTTCTACCGGCATGCAGAGGACCAACTCGATGCGGTCGCCCTTCTTCCACCGGCGCCGGAGTCTGACATAACCCTTGCGGAGGCCGGTGTTCGTTTTCACCGCTTTGCCGTTGACTGTCATTCGGGCATCCTTACACCATCCGGGAATGCGAATGGCTATCGTAAACACAGCAGGGGATTTCGGCGCCACTTCGATTAGCACATCTTCCTTCCACGGATACTGGGTCTTTTGAATCAATTTCACTTCCTGTCCGCATGCCTGAAGCCTGGCCTTACCGTTGACAAAAAGATGGACAAAAATAGCGTTAGCCGTCTGAGAGTAGACATATTGTCCGAACGAAGCAAGAATCCTGGCGAGGTTGGGAGGGCAGCACGCAGTGCCGAACCACTCCTGGCGGACAGGCGACTTCTGACAGGTGAAACGATGTACTCCGGGAAACGAAGCCAGGTAGTTGTTGTAGAAGAAACGAGTGCCGTCAAGCGAAACGCCACTTATGATGCCGTTGTACAGCGCCCGTTCCATTACATCCGAATACTCGCTGTCGGGTTCGATCTGGAGCATGCGATGAGCGAAGAAAACGAGCGCAATCGCCGCGCAGGTTTCTGCGTAGGCATCCTCGTTGGGCAGATCGTAGTCAAAAGTAAACTGTTCGCCGAAGCGGGTAGACCCGATGCCGCCGTGAATGTACATACGCTTTTCAACGATGTTCTTCCATATCGAACGACACGCCGCCAGCAGTTCCCTGTCTCCTGTTTCGGCGGCAACATCAGCCATGCCGGCATACAGATAACAGGCTCGCACTGCGTGGCCTTCGGCTGTCTTCTGGTCTCGCACGGGAAGATGTGCCTGGCGGATGTGGTCGTAGCAACCGTGACAACCGTCCGCCGGGCGCTCACCGCGCTCCCTGGCTTCCTTATCAAAGTAAAGAGGTTTTCTGCCGCGCTCGTCGATGAAGTACCTGGCAAGATCAAGGTAGTTGCGGCAACCGGTTGTTCGATACAGTCTCACCAGCGCCAATTCGATTTCTTCATGTCCGGGATAGCCGCGTATCTTGCCGCGGTCTCGACCGAACACGGTGTCGATATAATCTGCGTACCGACACATGACATCAAGAAGCGTTTGCTTCCCGGTTGCTTCATGGTGTGCAACAGCGGCTTCGATCAGATGGCCGGCACAGTACAATTCATGCTGGTAGCAAAGGTTTGACCATCGTTTCTCGGGTTCCACCACTGTGACGTGAACATTGAGGTAACCATCATCCTGTTGCGCCGCTGCAATCAAATCGATCACGTTATCCACTTTCTTTTCCAGCAGTGGGTCGGAATGGGTGGCGATGCTGTATGAGGCCGCTTCGATCCACTTGGCAACATCTGAGTCCCAGTATTTGTGTGGGGGATCAGGCTCTCCTTGTTTCCAACGGAGCCTGAAGGCATCGATCCTTCCGGTTGACTTGCACTGCTTATACTCAATAGGAAGCGTGATTTCACGATTCACACGAAGGCGTTTTCCCCAAAATCCTTCTTCAACTTGAACTTGTGTATACGAAACAGGATTAAGTTTTCTTATGTTTTTAATTACGTGTGATTTCCTCATCAGCATCCTTTGTGTTCAGAGCCCGAACGCCGGGCTTCATAGGCGGCGGTACATCGTCCTGCGCAAGGCTTGGTTCGCATTCAGATTCCGAGTTGGTTTTCAATGAGTCGGACCAGAGATTCTTTGATTTCGGGGTGCCGGGGTACGGGAGCTCTGCGCCCGGTCCTGGGATTGGCGTATATGTCATGGCGCTTGCCATGACGGTGAAGATAACAACCCTTTCGGGCGAGAGACCGGATGAAGTTTCCTCTTTTCACACCTCAACTCCGAGTTCCAGAGTTTGGGCTCCGGCATGTGCTGGCACATGGTCAGTTTCCAGCATCATGTGGTAGGCGTCGTCCAGATTCTTCTGCAGTTCGTCGAGAGTCTCTCCTTGACTAAAGACGCCGGGCACCTCTTTCAGTTTGCCGACAAACCAATCATCGTCTTTCCAATATTCTACAGTAAAGAATCGTTTCATATTGTTATTACCTCCCTCAAAGAATACTATCCAACCCCTTGGATTTCAATCTCGTATTTCAATTCAAGCGGACATTTACGTATCAGGCGATTTTACCTGGTATCCTGATGTTGAGCCTGAGTTCAGGCTGTTTTGCTTGAACTCAATATCCAATATAAGTTATTGTCTTTGATAGATGATTTGTAGTTAAAGGAAATGTCTGTGTCAATCCAAATCCGGAAGAATTTTGACAGGATAACAGGATGGACAGGATAGACACAATGGAATAAGGAAAAACAATCCCAATTTTTGCATTAAGAAAGCGCAAGAAAAATAAATTTATAGTAACTGTCTCGTATATAGGTTGATTAGGCTGAAGGCTATTAGCCTGAATTATTCA
>CAZBGF010000240.1:0-3753 GCA_964491255.1 uncultured Verrucomicrobiota bacterium | reverse complement strand
CGAGCCGTTGCTTCCCACAAGCGTCAACTGAAATAAGGAGGAAAAGATATGGCAAGTAGACGATATAAAATTGGCAAACATCCAGTTTACGACAAAGCGTTTGATTTATTGAAAACTAATTCTGCAATCCTCAACCCTACGGGAGCCCCTCCCTCCGCGTACAGCGTGAACCTGGGGGATGCAACCACATTGAAATCGCTTTTACTCGAAAGGCGCGGCTTCGAGGACAATCCAGAAATTGAAGATGGCTACTTTTTGAAGGGAGAAAGCGGAGAAAAGACCGCTTCCCTGCTTTTAGCGGCCAAGGAGCAAATCGACGCCGTTGAATTGCAGTTTGAGGGACAGAAGCAGACCGCGACAAACGCTGGCAAACACCCTCCAAAAGATATGTCCGAGGATTTGAAATCGGAACTTTTGAAGGCGGAGGCCCGCGTCGACATTATTGCATCGGAGATCGACACTTTGGAAAGGTTCCTGACAAAATTTATGGAGAAAGAGGGAGCTACCGCAGATGCAAACATATTGAGAAAAGGCCCGGAAGGAAGCGGCAAACTTTCCGGGGGAATGCTTTGTGAAATCGACGGCCAAACTGTCACGCCTGATAAGGCTGGAGTTCTGAGGATCGACGAAAAACGGAGTAAGTATCACGGCATGAAAACCAGCGATTACTTCCAGAAAGTGGTCCTGCCGTGGAAAAGGGAAAACGCAAAATTGTTAAGAGCTTATGTTGAAAAATGTAAGTCTGGAGAAATCAGCGGCGCACAAACCGCGAAGCCGCGGGCTCCATGGCCAGAGAGACCGAAGGAGAAATCATGAGCAGATCAGTTCCGAAAATCCCAAAAATCGACAGCTACCTAAGCGAAAGACAAATTATCGACAAGTGCGAGGATTTGTTCCAGGGGATGAAAGGGAACGGAAGACAAGCTCGAAATCAAATCAGATGGTTACGTGCGCATGTCCCTGAAAATCATCCCCTGAGATTTCGGGGAGAGTTTTGCTATTACTGTTTACATCATACTCCCACGGTCAATCAGTTCAAACGCACTTTTCAACAAAAAGGACATTTTCCAATTTACGTTTGGGAAAAATTAGCGTGATGGATAGTGATACCCATTCGGATATCAAGCAAGCGTATTTGTCATGTAGGCTTTCTGGGACAGCGAAGGCAGAAGTTATGGCGCTGTTCCAGAAGGCCAATGGAGATTGCAAGCAAGACCGCCAATATATTTTGCTTGTCGCTTCCACTGGCCTTTTCGCCTCCTTTGGCCAGTTGTATTTGTGCTTTGGCATCGTGCGGTTTTTGGGGCGCATATTCCCCGGGGGGCCTCCATCCCCGTTGGTTTGGCCGCGCTTTGCCGGGGCACATTTTTCATAAACTTTTACTCTAAGGGGATTATGATGAGAACACAATTTTCACGCACACCAGATTTAATGAAAACAAATTTTCTCCAATTTTCACACAGACCAAACTTTCGCCTGATGCTTACGATGCTAAGGAAGGGGACAAACCTGCCTTTGTTGGCTAAAACAACGGAGCTTCCTCAGAGAATGCTGTACAGTTTAATTTTTCTGCGGCAGGGCTCACAAAGGCTGAAGCGGGAAGTTGGCCGGACACTTGGAGTGGATGCAGAACTTTTTTAACAAGTAATTAACAGTTTCCTGGATTGCCCTTTCGCGAAGGGTCAAGGGAGAAGGGCCGTATCCCCTTCTCCCAAATCCAGGATTTAACCTGATACGGAGGTGAAACATGACCATAAGAAGAAGGATAAAACAAAAACAAATAAAGCCACAATCGAAAAACAGTTGTTCATCTTTCGGCAAAGCAGAGCCAGGCGTTGCATCAAAACTATGCAAAATCTGCCCGGATAAAAATGAATGTAAGACTGCATCGATAAAATCCAAGAAAGAACAGGCCGCCAAGTCCAGAACAGAACAGGCGGAGGCATTACAGGAAAGAGCGGAAATTCAACTTGAAAAAGACAGACTGGTAAAGCTGGATGAAATCTTTGCTTCTTTCGATGAATTTAGAGAAACCGCTTTAAATTTTATCAGACAGGAGATCCCCGTTGAAGAAATCAATCCCGAATATCCCCAATTCAAAAGAGCGGAGGAACTGAGAAAACTCCTCGAAAAGAAATATCACTATGTAAAAGAAATAGAAAAAAGTTACGGAATCCAGGGAGATTTCAAATGGCCCATGTGGACTAATCACGAACCAATAAATACTAAAGTCAGTAAAATATTCAAGCCCGTCTATACCCTGTTATGGCGACAAGCAAAGATCATTACGCATAAAAGAACGAGAGAATTAACAGACAAATATAATCTTCCCCTATGCGGGTATAACCATCATGTAATTGTAATTCCGGATTTGAAAAGAATGTCAGAAGAACTGAAAACAACGTTGGACAATATCAGGAAACAGCTGAGAAGATGGATCAGTAATGACGGACCAGTAAAAAAACTTGGACTGACGACTCAGAAAAGAGACGGAGGAAAAACAATTTATTCTCTCGGACAGTGGATAAATACGCGAAATGATATGATGAAAAGAAATCCGTTTTTCATAAAAGATCAATACAATGAATGGCTGAGGAATATTTATGTTCACTCCCGCAAATACTAAAAATAGGATTATTTTTAGAAAACGTGTAATCCTATTTTTAGAGCCTATTTTTGCCCTTCTAAAAATAGGATAGGCATAATCTTATTTTTAGGATAATATGCTGATTTTATTGATAAATAAGGAGATGTTTGGCAGTAAAAAGTTGTCGTCTATATAGCTTCACCTTTCAGGTCTGACCATATTACTCGATGATAATGATAAATCATTACTAATGACATCTCCATAATATAGACATCTCAGTAAGGTAATGTTGATTTTCAATCAACATAAAATGATCAGGAGATCCTTTCGATAATGATGATATAGTGTTTATAGGAAAAGATGCTTAGCCTAACTCTTATAGGAAAAGATGCTTAGCTCAGCTATTACTGGAAAGAAAGCCCGGCCCAGTTCTTACTGGAAAAGATATGCCAGTTATTACTGAAATAATAGACGTTCCGATTTGTAGACAAAAACGATTATTCATAAGGAGAGAAATTATGGCGATGAAATGTACTATTTGTTCCAATAATAACAATAGATTAGAAATAGATAGAGAAATCGTATCAGGCGGGAACCTAACTAAAATAGCTAAAAAGTATGATGTGTCCTACGGAAGTTTATATAACCATGCTCAGAATCATATTAGCAGACAGTTGGCGCAAGCCTGGGGGATGAAAGATGCTCAGGAATCAATGGACCTGCTTTCCACATTAGATAGTATGGTCCAGAAGACTGAGAAGATCTTTGATCGAAATTACAAGGCCGAGAAAGATACTACTGCATTAAAGGCTTTGGATAGTCAACGGGGCGCGTTAGAACTTTTATGCAAGATAAGTGCATATCTCCATCAAGCCAGAGCGGCGGAGTTGGAAGCTACCCATGGAGATTATGAAACGAGAAGGAAAGAAGAACAAGCAGCCATGGCCTGCAAAGTTCTCGACGAAAGGGAATTTGATCTGTACATTTGGCTTACTGATAAAGTCCGCGGAGATCATAACGAGGAGCTCATTATGGTTGGCTCTCGTTTCCCTGTTTCGTCGAATATAGAATTAATGGAGAGCTATGTTGATGCCAGCGCCCAAACCCCTCCGCAGGCTAAAAGGCGTAAGACTAAGAAATCTGTAAAGCCATATAAGGATATAGAC
>CAZBGF010000239.1:0-3753 GCA_964491255.1 uncultured Verrucomicrobiota bacterium | reverse complement strand
AGGGCCAGGAGTATAATAAACGATCCATATTTCACCCGCCACAATCGAATTCTATAAACAAGATAAAAAAACAAACCTGCCCAGGATACCGAAAAACATAAATACCACCACAGAAACGCCCTTTTCCTCTGCACAGGTACAACCTCCACGTTATCGACCCACGCAATTCCCGAAGCGCCAATATTCTGCGCAACGACATGGGCCGTTTGGCTGTCTTCCGGGAGTGAGAAAGTGGCTGAATATTTCTTCCAATTTTTACTACCTGTGAGATGGCAAACAACTTGTGGGTTGTCCCAAAGGGCATATCCTTGTGAATCTCGAGAAAAGAATAGGATTCGTGCCGCCGACCATGGGAATTCACCCTTGATGACTTTTTCAACCCTAACTCGCCCGGAGCAGCGGATATACTTATAATCCGTTGGGTTGTTAATCACGTACTCAATTGTCCCGCCCTTTCCATCCCCCGAAGTGAGCTTCACCCCGGCGGAGTCTTCGTACCCACCGTTTGAATCCCAGGCTACATCTCCCCAATGCAGCCAATATTTATTGCATAGGCCCTTTTCAAAACCTCCACCATTTAAAAGATCTCCACCAACGACGACATAGGGGTCATAAACTTGGAAAAAAAGGAACATTGCAACAATGAGCGTAATTGGGGGCACAAAGTAAATCCAGATTGGAGTGACCTTTGATAGACCTGGTAACCCTGTTGAGCTGTTCATAAGGAGCGCAAGCCATCTCGTGTCTTAAAGTTGAACAAGTTTTGCATAACTATGGAAGCACCTTTCCGTAATCCCTACCTCTTTTCAAAGACTTGGATTTCGCGAGATTCAATTCAAGCTATCAGCGAACAAGTGGTGAACTCATAGGAAAAATTCAAGGCGCAAGATGTCCCATCTGTTCTCCGACAGCCGCTTTTACATCTTCGACGGATATGAGTTCCATACAAGGCCCCTCAGGTCTTACACACTTTCTTTCCGTACATGGCCGGCATTTCAGGTTCCCCTTTTGTACAACTTTATGTATGTCCCCATAAGGCTTGTATTCTGAGGGAAGCCCGGAACTGAAAAGCGTGACCGTAGGGGTTCTTACGGCAGCCGCAATGTGCATGGGCCCGGAATCATTCCCTATGACCAGGGATACCTTTTCCATGACTGCGACCAGGTGTTTCAGGGATCTGGTTTTGCCTGCAAAAACAAAGGCATCTTCCTCCATCAGATCTCTGACATTCTCGGCAATCGCTGTCTCATTTGGTGCACCGGTAATGACAACCTTAGCATCATAGGACCGCACGAGCCAATCCCCGATTTTCGCAAAGCGCTCCCTGGGCCAGAATTTTGTTACCCGTCTGGCTCCCGGAGATATGGCGACAATGAGATCCGAATCCTTGATACCACAAAGGCTGAACAGATGATTTACAAACTCTTTTTCTTCCGGCCCTACAGGAATAAACATGTCATATCTGTCAACTCGGACCCCCACGGCACGGGCGATGTCGGCCTGGTTCTCGACCATATGTTTTCTTTTATCCCAAGGGACGGTTTTCGTCAGCAGATATCCCCAGCCGGTCCAGTCGCGACTGACCCTGTTCGGTATTTTGCTCCAATAGGAAATAAGAAATATGCTTTTTGCATTTCCCTCGAGATCAAGAACAAGATCGTATTTTTCTGAACGTAAGCGCCTTAGTAACCTTGAATAGTTATCCATGTCTCGAACAATGCCTTTGGAGAAATGCCATGGGGCATCAAATGTAAGCACCTTATCTACATAAGGATTTCCATCTACGATATCTTTAGCCTGTGAGGAAACCAAATAGGTCACAAATGCGTTTGGGAATGTTCGTTTCAAAGGCTCCAATATCGGTGTGGATAAGACAACATCGCCTATTGAATCAAGCCTGGTGATTAAGATCTTTCTTATTTCCTGTGCCCGGAAACCCACCCACGTCGATGACGGATATGGATGAAAAAGCCTAAACAGAGACCTGCCGCAAAAATCTATTAAGGGCGTAACGCGCTTCTTGTTCTTGCTGATAATCCTCAGGTTATTCAAAGTTTGAGAATTCTCCCGCCGCAATCATCTCTTAAAGTCCACCCAGATAGGACTTGACCAAGCCATATTTCCATCATCTTGAGTTACTTTAACGTAGTAAAAACAACCTTCGTCAAAGGCCTTGTCAGTCCAGGAAAAAGCAGCCATCTTCTTGTTTGGATTTTCAGTATGGGCTATATAACATTCTTTGCTGGTAATATGATTACATTTCACAACATCTATTCTCTGAATGGCAGAAGTACCAGCCACATCAACTTTTATGATGGGATCTGACCCTGTGCTGAACTCCATTCCCATCACATTTCCATTGATCTCAAATTTAAGTAATATTCTTACACCCGTTGTTCCGTAAGTTCTTCTCAGTATTAAGGCATCCCAAATATCAGACCTGGTTAGATCTTTTGCATACACCGCAGTCAGGCCCCCGACAGCATGCCTTCCTTTTAAGCCGCCCCCTGGCAGCCCTAAATGAGTATCGCTGGAGGCAATGATCCCCATCTTATTTCCTTCTGCAAGGCCCTGTTGTATGGAACCAAATCTCCCTAAATAATAGATCCTTTTAGCAAGCATGCGGAAATAGTCCCTGAGAGTAAAACTCTCCTGGATAGACAGAGTCTTATTTTCCTCGCCACTCCCCCACTCTGAGTAGATCTCCGCAATTGGTCTCAATTTGTTGTTCTGATCGGTCCAATTGAAACCAGTATAGATAGAGGCATGCGGTATGGTTATTGCGTCTTTGTCAAAAAGTAGCTTCCATAACTCAGGCAAAGTATCACTTATTTCATTGTCAACGCTGAAAAAAGGCTGAAAATCATCTCGGTAATATACACAATGATGGCCTTGGCCCCTTTTGCCCACCCATTCGAAAGCCAGAAAGGTCACGAATTCTCCCGGGCGGTTATATGACTGACAGCATTCCGATACCTTCTGCCAGGTATCTGCAACATTCCAATAGTTGCTGCTCTTTGGGGTCTCACAGGTAAAATCTAGGTCCGACACATCTCTGGCATAGTTGTAATACTGGTTATTGAGCTTACCCGAGTCATAGTAGATGTTCCCGTGATGGCCATGAGGATCACCCCAAAAGAGATTATACTCAGGCGACTTCTCAACGGCTGCAATAGGATTGCTCTCATCCTCGAAAGTACCGTTCAAATCCTTCACAATAATATAATAGACGCCCTTAGCATGAAAAAAATTTTGCTGAAAAGCATGGACTCCCTTATCCGCAGGGCCGAAGGTATATGGTTCAGGTAAATTGGCATCAGGGGCCGTTGAGGTAAATGAAACAGTTCCAGAATAGTCCTGAGCGGGATTACAATACTTGTCAAGTACCCTGACTACTGTCTCAAAAGGTTGATCTGTCTTTACAAACGACGGGCCTGTTATGACTATTTTGGACGGTTTGGAAGATCTGATATTTATATTGGGAGACGCTTTAATAGAATGAAAAATAGCATTGCCTTTGGAATCCACATAGAGCCTAAAGGTGGCTTTCTTGTAAGCGCGGTATGCCTTATTCGGTGTCTTGGCTGTATCATAATTCGGATGAAATACATCTCCATAAGCAACGACTATTTTGTCTCCTGCCACCAGGGATGCACCTCGTATTGTGCATATAGTGTAATGCCTCATCTGATTGGAATCGGGAGATATGCGCTCTACCCCAATAGTTGCCTTATTGGAACCTATCAGTTTAGC
>CAZBGF010000238.1:0-3763 GCA_964491255.1 uncultured Verrucomicrobiota bacterium | reverse complement strand
TTTAAAAAGAATTCATAAAGACAATAAGTGGTTACAAGTTGATATTCAGGATGCTATAGAATTACTTTATAATAAGCCTTTCAAGAACGCTAATGGATTGTTTTTTGGTGTTTATGAAAATAAAATACAAAAATAGGAATTTAACCATGAAAAGGATCGTTATTTTTCATCCATTTTTGGGTGTAGCCGGAGGTAGTGAAAGAATAACTCTTGAGGAAGAAAAATATCTCAATGCAAATCATATCCAAGCAATTATAGTTACCTTTGAATATAAAAATATATTCAATGGTTCATATCGGCCGAATGTTAGGATCATCAAAACATCGAACCATTTTTGGCTTTTTAAGATTATTTCACGAATTATACAACTCAGAAAGATCATCAAAGAAATTAAACCAGATGCGATAGATGTGTGTAATATAGAGGGATGCCTTTATATGTACATATCAACATTCTTAACCCAATTTAAATATTTTACACAGCTTCCGTCATCAGGGTATGACAATATTGATTCTTACGGAGAAAATCTTATAACTTATGCTTTAGGTGCTAAAATATTTATACCGGGATATAACAAAATAAGAGTATCAACACCGGGACATATAAAAAATCTGCCAGAGAAGTGGCATCAAATGAAATTATTTAAACAGACATTCTCAAATATTTTGGGATATATCACTTATCGTGCTGTCAGAAAAGCAGTTAGAAAATATGTGTTATCAAACCAGGTAAAATGGGAAATTGAACAACTGTACGATAAAGATTCAATCGTATTAAGAGGAGCGTATCCAAACAGTATTATTGGTTATAAACCTCGTTTTAATATCAAGGATAGTTTAAATATTAATAATAAAAAAGTAATTCTTAGTTTATGTAGATTAGCGCCTAAAAAAAGAGTTGAATGGATTATTAAAGCATTTAATATTCTTGTTAATGAGGGAGAAAAAGATAGTGTTTTAATTATTGGTAGTACGGGTCCTTCAGAAGAAGATCTTAAATTATTAGTTAAGTAGTTTAATATAGAAAATAAAGTAATTTTTACGGGATTTATTAGAGAAGATGAATTATATGATTATTACTATTATTGTGATGTATTTGTTTCTGCTGATTATGCCGACTATGATATAACAACATATACAGCGATAGGATTCAATAAAAATATTGTTTGGTCAATTGATAACGAGTTAGAACCTGAATTAGCGAAATCTAATAAAATATTTCCTGCAGAACTTTCTCCTGAAGGATTTGCCATTTGTTTAAAAAAAGCATTATATAGCCCAAATCAAAAATCGAAATATGTCGATATGGATTATTCTTGGGAAAATTATTTTGAATCTATTTATCAAATCTCATTTTGATACAATAATGAAAATTCTTTTAATTAACTATGCATATTTCATAATTGGTGGTCCAGAAAGATATATGTTTAATGTTAAACAATTACTGGAAGAACATAGACATGTTGTTATTCCTTTTTCTATGGATTATTAGCACAAGACGATTATTCCCTATTTGTAATGTCGAAACTCTAGTTTATTCTGTACCAATAGTCCTCAGTAAATTTCCTGACACTAAATTCATAATTGGGAGTTCAGGAGTCGAGAGTGGAAAATTGAATCAATTATCTAAAAAATTACAAGTTGATGACAATATAATTTTTACTGGCAGGATTTCTGATTAGGATTTTCCTTATTTTGTGGCTTCATCTGACATATATGTATCAACATATCTTTCCGATGCTGGTTTAGCATCCAGTACTGCTGAAGCAATGTGTCAAGTGGTTTACCAGTAATTGTTACAGAAGATCCAGATAATAGATATTGGATACAGGATGGAGTTAATGGATTTATTATCCCAGTAAAAACCCCTGATATTTTAGCAAAGCGAATAATGGAACTAATTACAAATAAGAAATTGAGGAAGGAAATGGGTACGCGAAATAGAGAAATAATTATTGAGAGAAATAATCATTTAACTGAAATGAGTAAAATGAAAAAAGTTTATATCGATTTAGTAAACAGATAGAGGGTTAAAAAATTATGAAATATCTAGTAACAGGTGGAGCGGGTTTTATTGGTTCAAATATTGTAAAAGAACTGTTAAAAAGAGGAGAGCAGGTTCGTGTTTTAGATAATTTTGCAACAGGTAAAAGAGAAAATCTATTCGAATTTAGAGAAAATCACAATTTTGAGTTAATAGAAGGAGACCTGCGAAGTTTTCATGTTGTTAGAAATGCTGTAAAAAGTGTTGATTATATTTTGCATCAAGGTGCTTTGCCATCCGTTCCTCGTTCTATAAATGACCCTATTACTACTAACGAAGTAAATATCTTAGGGACATTAAATATTTTGGAAGCAGCAAAAGAATTTGGCATAAAACGAGTAATTTATGCTTCTTCTTCTTCAGTTTATGGCAATAGTGAAATACTTTCTAAAGTTGAGGATATGTCTGTTGCTCCATTATCACCCTATGCTCTTTCAAAATATACCGGAGAAAGATATTGCCAGATTTATTCTAAAATTTATGGGTTAGAAACGGTTGTCTTAAGATATTTTAATGTATTTGGTCCAAACCAAGATCCTACTTCACAATATAGTGCGGTCATTCCGAAGTTTATCAAATTGATGAAAGAGGATAAGCAACCTGTTGTCTATGGTGATGGCTTGCAGTCTCGCGATTTTACTTTTGTGGAAAATAATGTGATTGCAAATATTCTTGCCTGTACTGCGGAAAAAGCTGTTGGAGAAGTGCTTAATATAGCTTGTGGAGAAAGATATACTCTTATCCAATTAGTAGAAAATATTAACAGAATTCTTGGTAAAAATATTAAACCTATTTTTGAAAAAGAAAGAGTAGGCGATGTGAAGCATTCTTTGGCGGGAATTGAAAAAGCAAAAAGGATATTAGGATTTAAGGTAGTATGTAATTTTAATGATGGTCTGACAAAATTAATATTAAACTCTCAATAATATGAAAATACTTTTAATTAATTACGCATATTTTATTATTGGTGGTCCAGAGAGATATATGTTTAATGTTAAGCAGTTATTGGAAGAACACGGACACACAATTATTCCTTTTTCCATGGACTTGAAAGAGAATATTAAAACTGAATACAGCAAATATTTTGCTTCTCCTATTAATCCTGATGGTTCCTTCTTCTTTAATGGTAAATCTTCATTTAAGACAAAAATAAAACAAATATCCCGACTTTTTTTTTCAAAAGAAGTTGAAAAGAAATTATCTCTCTTAATTAAAAAAGAAAAACCGGATATTGCTTATATATTACATTATCATAAAAAACTGTCACCAGCAGTATTAGTCGCTTGTAAGAAAAACAATGTGCCAACAGTTGTTCGTGTTTCTGATTATTTATTGATGTGTCCAGGTAGAACGCTTGTTCGAGATTATCAAATATGTGAATTATGTAAGATAAGTAAATTATATTCAATTAAATATAAATGTGTTAAAAGTTCATTAATTGCAAGTGTGCTATGGTATTGTGCTATTAGCTATCATAAACTGCTTAATATTGATAAAAAAATTGATTGCTTAGTTTTAACGAATCCATTCATGAGAAATAAACTTAGAGAGCATAATATTCATGTAGCCAATGAAATAATCCCAACATTTGTCGATAATAATTCAGAGTATTTAAAATTATACAAAATGAAAAAAGAAAAAAATCAAATATGTCTAATTGGGAATTTATATAAGGTTAAAGGCGTTGGTATTTTATTAGAAGCTTATAAAAAAGTCATTT
>CAZBGF010000237.1:0-3768 GCA_964491255.1 uncultured Verrucomicrobiota bacterium | reverse complement strand
GCCCCTCGCGCCTGAGCCGCCGCTTTCGCCGTCCCAGGTAACAGCGCAAATAGTATCTTTGCCTTTGAGTATTTCCTCCCGGCTGGTTTTGGCTTCTTCCGATGCCAGTTCCGGATTGGTAAGATAACAGATGCCCGCATTGAATTTAATGCCCTTTTGTCCGGCAAGATACAGCGCCAGGTCCAGCCAGTAGTCAGGGTAGGTCATTCCAGAGCCATATCGTGAAATCGGGCTGTTCGGGAACATTGTCCCGCCGTAATGCATCACTGTATGCCCGAAAAGATTCTGACCCGTATATTTCATGTAGTCGAACCGACGCAGTAAATGCGAATACCAACTATTGAAAGAGCCGAATTCGCCTGAGTTGAGACCGAGCGTATAGCCGGAAAACTCACGATATGTTGAGCAGTCTTCATCCTGGACTCCAACCCGCCGTTGCTTGTCCACAGGCGGGATATTGGTCATTTTTACCGCGGGTAGTCTGTTTTCAACCTGGTAGATTTTCACGCTCTTGACTGCGGCCTGCGGCCATTCTGCGCCGTGGATACCTCCCATCCGCCAGTTCATGAACATAATCGTACATTCCTTATTCGGCGGGTAGAACAGCAAGCAATATTTTTTCAGCTTGTTGCTGTTTGGATAAATGCCCCCGGAGATGACACCATTTTCCACGACTTGATGATGTCCTCCGTATTTGGAGTCGATCATTACCTCCATTTCAAACTTGCGGTCATCCGGCCAGATAACTTCCGCCATGTGAAGTTTCTGCACATCTTTAATGAAAAAGCGGTAAGCGAAACGCGAATACGGTTTGCCAGGCCCGGTTGTCCGGTATTTTCCTAATGGAGAGTCAATCACTTTACTGAACCCGTCATCGCAGAACTCTTTCGATCCATATTCTTTGTCGCAATCAAATTCCTTGAGCAGTTTAAGTTTTAAGCGGGGCTGCGTCTCTTCGGCCTGCATTGTCGGCGTCGGCCCGGCCACATAGGCGAAAAACAAATTGCGGGTAGCGCTGTAATCGCCAAACGACGATTTTACGCTCAGGCAGTATCTATCGTTTTTTTGGGGAATATCAGGCTTTACCTCAATGGTTTTCGTTTCCCCGGCGGCTATAGTAATTTCCCTTGCCTTGCCGTAGTTTATTTTTTCTAATGTCATCCGGTCCGCGCTCCAGGGAATGCTGCCCCAGCTTATTTTACCGGAAGCGTTCTTGCCGGATACATTCTTTACCCGGAGCTTTAATTGTTGATTGTGCCTGTCAATTAAACAATTCTTAAGTTGGACTGTGACTGGAAGTGTTGCTAAAAATTTCTGTTTTACCTCTTCCGCGGTGAGCATCCGGTTATAAATTTTCACTTCATCAAGGGCCATCTTTACTTTCTTACTCTTGGCCCTGGGGCCTATGGTAAAAGTTTTTTCGGTCAGGCTCGTCCGCTTATAGTTGAGCACTGGCATCCGGGGAGTCCCGGAGTGCTGTTGGAAGACCCCGTCAAGGTAATAGCGGGTTCCAATGTCCTTATCCCAGCAGATAACAAAGTGGGACCAGGAGCCCAACAGTTTCCTTTTCAGGGGCAGCATAATTCGACTGTACGGCTGACCGCCGCTGTAATTATGCGTGCAGTGCAATCTCATGGGACTATAAAAATCTATTAACACAATTCTTAAGTTCGTTTTCTTTAAACCAGTTCCTTCGTCAAAAATGCGTGGGCTGCTCTTGGGATACAACTGCTCGTATTTTATCCACATTTCGAGACTCCCACGCGCGTTATCATAATTTCCTTTGCAGGAATAAATCAAAGCGTTTCCCTGGCTGAACAGCATGGCTTTTCCCTTGATGCCCTCAACCAGCTCCCCGGGTCGCGAATCCGGCAATGAATTCGGATCGCCCAAAGCCTTTTCCGCTTTCGCTCCCTGGTCAAGCGGCAGGTAAAACGTTAAGTCTTCATCCCAGGCATGGGCACTGATAATCAAACAACCGCAGATTAACAACAGAATATATTTTTTCATACTTTTTCCTTTCGTATTCATTAAAGTGGGCTGTGCCCACAACCTGATTATGCTTCTCTGTCGGCAGTGTGGCGAATTTGGCTTCCCGACTTGTCGGGAAGCCAAATTCGCCACACTGTGGCAATGCTATCGCACAAATTAACGATTTTATCTTTGGCTATATCATTCATGTAATCAACGAATTACACACATGACAAAAAATCAACTTATTTTTATAGCAATTCCTGATAGATCAGGTATTAACTTGGAGTCCTGGTAAGAATTTCGCTCCGTCACAGGGCTAACTCCCCTCTGTGTCGCGTCACGCTTTCGCCATGTTTCAGCAATCTGCTCACACACTCACATACTCCGCCACGCGCCTCGCGATCTTCCCGAACAGTATCTATCTAATGCGTATTATCGTGCAATTAAAGTGTAGAAATTCGTCACTCCCAATATCATATCCTGAGCCATTCGGTCTCGCATCTCCATAAATATCCGTGTCCGGGGCGTCCGTACCCTGGAACGAGGCAGTTCCTCGATTAACACACGGCGATGGCGGGGGCGAAAGCAGATGGAGGTTATAAGAACCCACGTCGACAAAACAGGGGTCCTGCGATATGGAATTAGTATCCTGCCCGCTAGCAGTTTTCCAGTCGGTAAGTGTGTCTTGAGCGACGCCCAAATAGCCGACCTTGGCGCCGCCCGAGACATAGAAATTATTATAATCCGACTGGAAACCGGTCTGTGAGTCACTCTTTAAATAGATACAATATCTTGCGGCATCATCCTTTGACCATATATTGTTGTTGAAAAACGTTACATTGGTACAGAAACTGTTGATGTAAATTCCTTTATCAGCATTGTCATAAATGGTGTTGTTATAGATGGTGTGACCGATGCCTTTGTAAAAATACATACCGTCACTACTATTTGCATAACAATTGTTATTATAGAGTGTGGCATTGGTGGATTCCCTGACCTTCAGGCCGGAGCTATTTGAATAGCAGGTGTTGTTATAGAGAGTGCAATTGTCGTTGGTGGTTGTAAGATATATGCCATCCGAAGGATGTGAATAGACAGTGTTGTTATAGAAAGTGTTGCCGGAGCAAAAATTGATTGCATATATACCCTTATCACTATTTGAATAGATGGTGTTATTATAAAAGGTGTTGTTATTGCAGGAATTTGCGCCGTTTCCTTGAAGAAATATACCAGATCCGCCATTTGAATAGAATGTGTTGTTGGAAACAATGCCGTTTTTACAGCCGAGATAGAGATGCATGCCGCTACCCCTGTTTGAATAGAATGTGTTGCTATAGACATTCCAGGATTCGCAATCCCGCAAGCGGCTGCCATATGTGTAGCTATGCCTGATTCTGAATCCTTGAATGGAGATATAATTTTCCATATAGCTATAAAAGGGGTAATCTATCATTCCGCCTTCAATCTGAAAATTAGTTGGCTCCGAGCTGTCTGAGGTGTGGATATAGAGGTTCGATGAGTTAGTATCATAGAAATAGGAGGCGGGATTGGTGTTTACGTTCACTATGTTGGTTTGCGTTGTGTATTTTGTCCAGGTATCTTCGCCCGGGTCTGCCTCCCAGACGGCTTTAATGCTGGTATCCTCCGTGATCCAGTAGACATTGGTATACCCGTTAGTACCGACAAAACCTGAGTCGGTCAGATTAGTTGCCCCGGATATTATGGGCATAACGCAGGGATTGGTTCCGGCTACGCCCTCAAAGGTTATTCTCTGGCTATCGGAGAGTCCGGAAG
>CAZBGF010000236.1:0-3774 GCA_964491255.1 uncultured Verrucomicrobiota bacterium | reverse complement strand
GCGGCACGGCATAGCGCCGCTTCGGCACGACGACGGCCGGGTGAGCCGCTCTTTTCATCAGACGGCTCGGCAGAGACGCCTCGCCCTACCTTTTTGAAATTCCTATACATTGAATTAGGCCGCCAAAGGCGGCAACTTTAAGGAGATCGGTCATTCTTGGCCAATTATAACCCCGAACATTCGGGTCGATTATGTATCCCCTCGCGCATACAAGATGCGCTCCTACATCGACTATTTCCCCGCATGTAGAAGCCGATCTTGATCGGCGATTATGCATGCCATCGCATATCCCATCGCCCCGTACGTACGGAGCGTCCAAAAAAAATACAAATTCCTACGCGGTGTCGAACACCGCATTAATAAATAAAATCCGTGGTGAGAAAACCCGCTACTTCTTTCTCAAGAATAAACACAACATCCTGCCCCTGCAACATAGTGTAAACTCCGAGGTCTTCCGATGGTTCTCCAAAGATCAATGATTTTTGGATACCCTTCTCACCGGTTAACCGCAAAGTCAACGATACACTTGCATCTTTCAAACCATAAACGGAAAGAACAGGTATGTTCCAACCTTCGAACCGTAATACACTTAAATCCGAAACACTGACGAGGATATTCCGAATCACAGCTTTATTCACTTGACCTGTGGCGGGTTCAATCAATTTCCACGAAGTTTCACCAACACGCTCCACGGTTTGTTCTCTCCCGTTCTTTTTCAGTGTAATGGTCCGAATCATAGAAGGATCCAGAGACATGACCGTGGTGTCCCGGCAGGGAAGAGGTTCAATCGGAAATGTTGAAGCGGCTGATGCCGAAATTTGATAAACTTGCAATTCACCTTCAAATTGTGCGTAAATATACGCCTTCCCAGGCTGGGGACAGCTCAACTTCAGCGAACGACTGGTACCACCCGGAGGTAACGTAATCAGCGAAACGGCCTGCGTTACAGTTCCAGATAACGGCACAGCATCTGCCACACGAATTACTGTGGAAGGCTTGTCAAGCCCGAACGCTTGAAGATTGGTTACTGCTCCATCCACAAACGCTTCAATTCGCAAAGAATTGATACGACTGAAAAGGTCGTTGACAACCCTGCTATTCGCAGGCCATTGTTTTGGCTTATCAATCCGCCAACCAACTTTATCATCCTTATGAAGCTGTAATACTTTGCCGTCCTTTTCGATCTGAATAAATACAATATTATCCTTCGGCATAAAATATATATGTGAATCCCTAATATCATTTACAGTGATCTGAACAGCTTCAACTTCGCTCTTCCTGACAGCATAGATTGAACTGGAATCTTTACAATTGGCATAGACCATATCTCCTTTTTCCGTCGTATCTTTCCCGAAAAACAATTTCGTTACTATTGTTTTTTCATTCTGCCACAGATTGACTTGAAGAATAGCCTCATCATCACTCAACCCATAGGCGGCTGGATCAGCCATAGTTTCCGAGACAAAATGCTGAATCCTCATGGAAAACAAATTCTTCAGCAGGCTGGACATCTTAATCCAATCCGCGCGACTTATCACTGGTTTATGAAGAATCCATTCGGCACCCTCTTTCTTCATTTGAATCATTGGTCCGTCATGCCGTTTGATCTCCAGACAGCTGACATAGGATGGCGAGCCTTGCAGCAACTTAGTATCCCTGATATCATTTACATTGCATGGAATAACATTCAAAACATTCGTCGATGTAACAATCACAGAATCCTGTTTACCCAGCCGGACGTAAACAGCGTCTTTCAACGGGGAGTCTTTTCCGATCGTCAGCTTGTAACGCTTCTCCTTTTCACCCAGCACAATCCTTGCACGCGGGTTCATCAACCCATAATCATCAAGTGTAAGTTCTCTGGCCTGCCGTTCAGCCAGCGTGATGGCTTCTCCTTTGGGCAGCATCTCCATGATCACGAGAAGACGATTGATTTTGCTGTTGTCGGATCGAGCGCGGATCGGCTTATTAATGAACCATCGGTCATGTTCATTCACACATTCAATAAACATTCCATCCCGATAAAATGACACATACCCTATTTGTTCAAGATCAACATCCAAAAGTTTCTGTTCTCTGTTCTGCGGGTTATCGTATGAACTGGGTTTCCATTCGACAATCCAAATAAAAACACCCAGAACACAAACAAAAAGCAACAGCAGTAATGTAGTTCTGTAATGCATTATAAGCGTATCTCGTATCTTGTGCGGACGGAAGCGCCTGATTTGTTTGTCCGTTGTTCGTGGTCCGTTGTCCGTTGCAACTGACTACTGACTACTGACAACTAACCACTGACATCTATTTATAACTTTCTTCCCGCTTCACGCTTCACAAAATTACGGAGCGTAGCGGAACTAATTTCATTATTTCCGTCTTAAGGCCCAAACCATCAAACCTAACACGGCCACTGCAGCAGGCATTGCCACAACAATAATCCAGTAAACCGACCGAATCTGTCCACGCGACATCACAACATTCAATACAGGCGGTTTCTTTGGAATAATATTCAAACCACCCTCACGTTTAAGAAGCCAATTCAGGGAACTAATGAAAAAATCAGGGCTATAACCTGCCAGAAGAGCACCATTCGACACCATAACAGAATCACCAATCACGACCATTCGCGTCGGCTTGATCTCAACATCCATATCGCGAAGCGTACCTTTCTCTACGGCTACAGCAACCGATATGGGGCCAGGACGATCAACATCAGGATTAAGAACCGGAGGATTCTGATCAGGCGTCATTTCAGCCCATCCCTGTTCCGAACAGGATGCCAAAACCGTCACACGCGGTTGATCAGCTGGTTTCTCGCCGAGCGACTTGCTTGAAATCAGCGGTTCAACTGACCGTGGAAGATGAAAGACCGATCTTATATTCCTCAAACGATCTGTAATTGGATGCTCGCCATAATCAGTAACCAGCAGTTCCCTCCCTGTTAAGGTCATCCCAACCACCCTGTCTTCAGCCAACTGAACCCCCCAGGATTCAAGCAAATTCTCCAACCCGATCGTAACGCCAGGATCCAAAAGGAGAAATAAACGCCCGCCATTATCCAGATAAGCCTTAATAATATCGGATTCGGCACGTAATAACGGCTTCGTCGGGCCGGCAATGACTAAAGCATCACAATCGTCTGGAATTGAAGAAACGTCTCCAAAGCCCAGTCTTTGAACGTTCATGTTCTCTCTGTGTAATATTCTGGCAATAATCGAATACCCGGTATATTGATCATAATGATCAATTCTGCGCTCACCATGCCCCGTTAGAAAATACACCTGAGGCTTTCGCGCCTGAGTAAGCCCTTGAATAGCAGAAGAAAAAATCTGTTCACCAAGAAATGCAGTCATCTTTTTCGGACGCCCTGATTCCATCGGCGTGTAGTCATAATGAGCAAGCTCTGTTACTGATACGATCTTCCGCCTACCGCCGGACTCAAACACCACTACATCAGGCTCCACAACATCGTATTTCAGGGCCAATTCCTTAGTCCTCGCCAAATCCCGATGAGGGTCAACAAAGTTAACGTGAATGCGGTTCGAAGCATACTTGTATTCTCTGAGCAAATGCCGAATGTCACCATAGAGATCATGAGCGGAGCTTAGAAAAACAATTGCGTCAACATCGGCCGGTAAATGCTTAAGCAAATTGGTTGTCATGGATGAAAGGGCATAATACCGAGTTTGACTCAAGTCAATCCGAAAACCGTGCTTAAAAGAAAGATAATTCACCATCACAACCAGCACGGCTGCCATCGCCACTGCGATAAACGCG